>JAAZAH010000292.1 GCA_012514415.1 Sandaracinaceae bacterium | reverse complement strand
TATGCCGAACCAGCCAGTCTTGAAAGCCTTCTTCGCCGCGCTCTTTTGTGCGGATGATGGTGCGCAGCCTTTCATCGCTCGCCGGAAGGAGGGGGACCCGCACGCCGAGCCTCTCGGCGAAAGCGCGGCTCACTTCGGTGAGGCGCTCCCCGCTCGCGAGCCGACGCGTTCGCGCGATATGCGTCGCGAGATCGAGATCTCCCAGCATGAAGAACGTATCTTCACCGAGCAGGCCAAGGCGCTCATGTGCCCGGAAGCTTTCATCGCGGAGGCCCCAACCGCGCGTCTCGTCGCCGAGTCCCGCGAGGGTATAGAGGCAGGTGTCGAGATCGGGTGAGATGGAGAGGCCGAGGTGCTCAAAATCGTCGCCGATATTTACGATGGCCTTCAGGCGGTTGCTCGGGAGTGCGCGCGCGAGCCCATCGAGAAAGCGTGCTCCACCGACGCCTCCAGAAAGGAGGGTGACGCGATCGAAGAGGCTCATGCGTAGAGATCGTCGGCCGGATCGCGGAGAAGATCCCGCGCGCTCCCATTCCGAGCATGGAGCTTCACGCCGCGGATGCGGACGACGGGCCGAGCCTCATCGCTTTGACCCGCGACGAGATCGGCCGCCGCAGCGAGTTGATCGGCGAGCGCTGTTACGGTGTACTCGAGTTTTCGGCCAAGGAGATCCTCGCGTCCGACATGGTCGAGAAGCGCGGGCAGCCCCGAGACGCCGATGGCCGTGCCGACGGTGCCCTGACGGAAGGGCCGACCGTGCGAATCACTGAGAATGATGCCCAGCCGGATGCCGAGCTTCGATTCGAGAGCGACGCGCAGGCGAGTTGCGCTCGCATCGGGGTCCTCGGGAAGGAGAAGGACGTACTCTCCGTCGCCCTCGCCATTGGGTGGCCCGGCATTCGAGGCGTCGATCCCGGCGTTTGCCGAGACGAACCCGAGACGATGACGCACGATGAGAACGCCCGTCTTCTTTCGCGAGACGGAGCTCGACTCGCGAAGGATCGCTTCGACAAGCGCCGGATCCTTATCGATCTCCTCAGCGAGCTCTCGCGCTCTTTCACTGATTTCGATCGTGCGGAGGTTCACGAAGCGCCCCTCAGCCCTTGAGAAGAGCTTCGAGGTGATGACGAGGATGTCATCACTTCGGAGCTCGAACCGTGCGGCTTCCATGGCGCGGAGGATCAGCGCCGCGAGATCGTCCCCCGGATGAATGAGGGGGATACCGGGCAATGACTCGATTTCGAGTCTCGGGCTGATGAGCGCTTCGTTCATTCTTTTCTCACGGCAGTGGTGACGCAGCTTTCAGCTTTCGCCAAGACCGACAAGGCGGATGCCAGCGCCATCGGCTTTGTACTTCTGATTGATGAAGAGGAGGACCGGTGTGAGCGATTCGAGAGCGATCGCGTTCTTAAGAACGCCCGCTTCGAACGCGCGGATGCCGAGATCCTTCACGAGCGAAACGACCGTCGCGCGCGCCTCCGGATCGTTCCCGCAGACGAGGACGTCGCAGTCGAATTGATGTTCGAGGTTCATCAGATGATCGGAGCTGATGTGATGGAGTGCTCCGACGACACGGACGCCTTCGCCGAGGATGGCCTGGGCGCGGAGAGCAGCGGAGTCTCCCTCGGGGAGATTCACCGAGCGTACCTTCGGCGGCTGGAGCGGGACGGTGATATCGATGAGGATCTTGCCCTGAAGGGCGTCCCTGAGCGCCGTCAGCGTCGCTTCATGCCCGCTGAACGGGATGGCGAGGAGAACGACTTCGGCTCCTTCGCAGCAGCCGGCGTTATCTGCGCCACGGAGCGAGACGCCAAACTCCGCGTTGAGCTCCTCCGCCACTTCCGCGGCACGCGAAGCGTCGCGTGATCCGATCACGACGTCGTGTCCGGCCTTGGACCAGCGAACGGCGAGACCCTTACCCTCGCGTCCAGTACCGCCAATGATGCCAATCTTCATGCTAAACCTACTTTCTTATAAAGCTGAACCATGACCGCGCTCTTTAGGGGTTTCAAACCCAGTGCGAAATGGGTAGGAAGTTAGCATCGCGCAGGAGTTTTTGGAGCATGGAACGTCTTTCTGGTCTCGATGCCAGCTTTCTCTACCTCGAGACACCCAAGCAGCATATGCACGTCGCGATGGCCGCGGTCATCGACCCGAGCGAGATCCCCGGCGGATATTCGTTCGAACGTATCCAGCGGCTCATCGCAAGCAAAGTGCATCTGATTCCGCCGCTACGCCGAAGACTTGTGGAGGTCCCGCTGAATCTCCACCATCCGATCTGGGTGGACGATCCGGATTTCGATATCATCCACCATGTTCGGCGAGTCGCCGCCCCGGCGCCGGGGACGGATCGCGAATTCGCTGCAATGTGTGGACGGATCTGCTCGACGCCGCTCGATCGTTCGCGGCCCCTTTGGGAGCTCTGGGTTATTGAGGGCCTCGAGGGGGGCAAATTCGCCCTCGTCGCCAAGGTGCACCATGCCGCGGTCGATGGGCAGACGGGCGCCGGATTTTTGATTCATTTCTTTAGCCTGACGCCTGAGATCGTGGAGCCCGAGCCGCCGAAGCCCATCGAGGCTCCCGAGATCCCGACCGACGCGGAAATGCTCGAGGAAGCCCTACGCGAAAGGATGCAGCAGCCGGCGAGCCTACTCAAGCTCGCGCGGAAGACGATTGAGAATGTGACCGAGCTTCTCGAGGTTCGGCGCGAGGCGCAGCCCGAATCCGTGGGGGGCACGCCACTTACCGCGCCGCGCTGCGTTTGGAATGGATCGCTGACGGCGAAACGGAGCGCTGCGTTCGCGCGGCTCCCGCTCGATGGCATCAAGGAGATCAAGAACGCCTTTGGCTGCACCGTCAATGACGTGGTCCTCGCGATCGCATCGGGGACGTTGAGGCGGTACCTCGAAAAACGCGATGAATTGCCGGAAGTCAGCCTTCTCGCTTGCTGTCCGATTTCGGTCGCACCGGCGGCGGGGCCGAAGCGCGGGGCGAACCATGTTTCGGCGATGTTTACTTCGCTCGCGACGAACGAACCCGATCCTGCAAAGCGGCTCAAATCGATTCAAGAGCACACCAAGGGAGCGAAGCAGGAGCACAACGCGATCGGCGCGGATATGCTCCAGAACTGGGCCGAATTTGCGGCGCCCTCGACGTTCAATCTCGCGATGCGCTTTTATTCCAGCATGAAGCTCGCGGATAAACATCCCCCGGTTCACAATCTTGTGATCTCAAACGTGCCGGGCCCTCCATTTCCGATTTATCTCGCGGGCGCGGAGGTGAAGGCGATCTACCCCATGGGCCCTGTGATGGAGGGCGCCGGATTAAACCTCACCGTGATGAGCTATCGCGGGAACGTCGACTTCGGCTTCATGGTTGCCGCCGACCTCGTGCCCGATGTCTGGGATATGGCGGAGTCCGTCGAGCCGTCGTACGAGGAGCTCCTCGCTGCCGCGCGGGCGATGGCCGCCAGCGCGAGCGCGGATCCAGGTTGATGGAAGCAGGTTGATGGAGCGCCTGACCTCGCCACGGGGCGGGCGAACCTAGGTTGATGTCTTTTGCACGAGCCTCGGTCAGCGCGGAGCGCTCGAGTGGCGCTCCAATCGCCCGCGATAGCCACGTAGACCGTCAGCCCTTGAGCGCTTTCAATGCGACCCCCGGCACCTTGAGGAGGCTAGGCGCCGCCTCAAAGCGTGTCATGGCGCGGCCAAGCTCGACGTTGTTCCGATGGTCTGTGAACCAAGCCGGCGTCGGTTGGATGATGAAAGGAGCGCGCACCACGGACTTTTGGGGGTGATCGATGAGAAGGCCATTGTGCACAACTCCGCGTCCGCTCTGAATGTCCTCGGGCGGATGCCCCGGAAAGGCCCCCCACGTCGCATTCACAAGCCCGTAGTTTAGACCCGTCCAGCAGTTGACCGCGATTCCGCCATAGCGCAGCTCCGCGATCATCTGCTCGAAGCGATCGCCGAGCGCTTTTTCGGTTCGGGGATCGATGAGTAAGTTGATGGCCAGCGTTCCCCACGCGCGCTCGTTCGCGAACTCGGTCGCCTCTCGCGCAAATTCCGAAGCGTCGCGCGCCTTGAGCGTGACGAAACTGATGATGCCGCACCAAGGTTCGTTTTCGAGTGCGAACTCGCCCGCCTCGGGCTTCACATCCTCGATCACAGTCCACGGGAGCGCATCGCTATTTCGCACCACGCCGAGCTTCAGGGCGTTGGGGTATTTCTCGGTAAAGCGCTCCCAGACCTTTCGGGCGGTCGGATAGTACGCGGTCCGCGTCGGGGTCGCTGCGAGCTTCGTCTTTACAAGCGAAAGGAAGCGCTCACGTTGTGCCCACCCATCGGCGACTACGACGAGCCGCGCACCATTGCAGTTGAATCCGCAGTTATAGGCCAACATCGACGCGACCTGACGCGCCTGATAGTCGAGTTCCTTCTCGCTCCACTCGCCCGGAAAGACCAAAACAGGCGAGACGTTGCCAAGCTCTGAGGTGATTTCCTTTTGGATACGCGGCTTCCGCTCGGCTTTTCGCTTTGCTCCCTCTTCACCCGGCCCAAAGAGAATCGCGTCGTGTGTCGCTGCCGATCCGGTAATGTGAATCGAACGCACGAGCGCATGATCGGTGAGAAACGCGCCAACGTCCGCTCCGCCATAGGCAAGCTCGAGATAGCCCTCCTCGACGAGCGGCCGAAGCGCCTCCTCGATGATCGGCCCAAGCGCCTCGTTCACGGGGTTCATCTTGAGGATGCAAACCTCATCGTCGACGACGAGCTTATAGAGGACATCCATCGGCGGGATCGAGCTCTGATTCCCCGCGCCGAGGACGACGCAGATCCCGCCCTCGCCGATGCTCCCCGCCGTCTTGGCGCGATAGATCCGGCCCTGCGTGGGCTCCTTCCCCGGCTCAATGAAGATGTCGCAGGTCGTCCCGGCGAAAAGTAACTTATCGATGAGGTTCGTCGGAAAGACCCGCACGACCCATTGTCCATCGGGGCGCTTCCATTTATCGGCGACGGAAGGCTGCCCATTTTCTTCAAGCGCCTCGGCGAAGAGCCGAAGGTTCCGCATCGTCGGGAGTGTTCCGCCGAGGTATTCCTCACCGTGTCCGGCCGAGCCATATTCGTAGCCCTTGATCCGTGCCGAGACCTCGGCCCACCGATCGGCCACGGCAAGTGTCGTCTCCATGCATCGCCTGAGAAGCGCCGCTCTCGCCGAGGCGGGTGTTTCCACCCATCGCTTTCGGTTGGCCTCGAGGCGCTGAAGCTTTTTCTCGAGCTCATCAAAGGGGGTGGGCTGAACGGTCGGAAGATTCGATGTCGACATGGATCTCTTTTCGAAGAATACTCTTTTGAGAAGGTTGACCCATAGTCCGGATGGGGATCAAGCAAAGCGCATCACGATCCTCTAAAGCGTTCATCCCCTTGGATGAATCTCCAGCCTCGTGATTCATCGCCTCCTCACGCTTTTCATCATCTCGCTGCTGTGGACGACGAGCCATGCCCGCGCGGACTTCTCGCCGGTCGAGGCCTCGAGAGACAGCAGCCGCATCCGTGAGGGCGCGCAGAAGCGAAGTGTCCCGAGCGATCGACGTGCATGGGGAATCTACGGGGGCGAGACGCAGCGAAGTGGACACGCGCTCACGCTCCGAACGACCGGCGGCTATGAGCTCCGCGGCTATCTTCAGACGGAGCTCGCATATTCGGGTGCCATCGGACCCTCGACCGATCTGGGGGTTGCCTTCCACATGGTTCACGCGTCCGCGCGAAGTTACGGAGGCTCATTCCGCGTCCGCACGACCATCGTTGATGTCAAGGATCGGATCTTCCTCGCGCTCGTCATTCCGATCACCCTTGATGTCTACGGAGAAACCGGCAAGCCCCGCCTCCTCATGCGCTCTCTCGAACCGGGTTTCATCCTCTCGACGCGCCTGAGCTCGCGTTTCGAGCTTTTCTACGGCGCGCTCGCTCGGCTATTCCGGGTGAACGAGGATTTCATGGGAGGCCCCGAAGGCAGGATCGGCTTCACCCTCTCCTTCCAGCATTTCGCGCTCAGCGGTTATGTGAGTGGGACCTATCTCTTCTTTTCGGGCTTCCCAAATACATGGCTCTATTCGGGAACCCTCGCGCTCACGACGCGATTCGGAAGGGAGGTCGGTCGATGAGCAAAGTGCGCATCTCGCATCGATGGTCTCTCATGCTCGGGGCGCTGCTCTTTCTCGCCTCCTGCGAGGGCGTCGAGCGGATCGAGGTCGAGCTTCCGGACGGCCCCATCCTTGGCGAAACCGATGGCGAGACGCGCGTCTTCCTCGGCGTTCCTTTCGCCGAGCCTCCGATAGGCGCGCGCCGGTTTTTGCCGCCGGTGCCTCCTGCGCCTTGGAGCACGCCGCGCGCGGCCGATTCGCTCGCCCCGCGCTGCGCCCAACTCGATGATGAAGATCTCAGCCTCGTCCATCCGGATTCTTCCGAAGATTGCCTCTATCTCAACATCTGGGCTCCCGAAGGGAAGGGCCCTTTCCCGGTCCTTCTCTTCATCCCGGGCGGAGGCTACGTCCAAGGCGGTAGTGACGAGCCTCTCTATGGCGGAGCGCATCTGTCGAAAATGGGCGATCAGATCGTCGTTGTGCCGAACTACCGCCTAGGCGCGTTTGGTTTCCTCGCCCATCCTGAGGTGATCACGGAGCACGGACCGTCGAGCGCCAACCTAGGACTGCTCGATCAACGCGCCGCGCTCAAGTGGGTCGAGCGCAATATCGTCGCTCTTGGGGGGGATCCCGACAACATCACCCTGGGCGGGAACTCTTCGGGCGGAGGCAGCGTTTGTCATCACCTCGTCTCACCTGACTCGCAGCGGTATTTCAAACGCGCGATTCTCCAGAGTCCGAT
>JAAZAH010000291.1 GCA_012514415.1 Sandaracinaceae bacterium | reverse complement strand
TCGCGTTCGCTATGGAGCGTCGGCCTCCTCCATCGCGATCGACCGAGCCCGCTCCTAGAGAAGACCCTGAACGAGTTTTCGCGCGCGCCGGCTTCGCGAATTTGCGTCCTTAAGCAGGCCAACCGCTTTCCTAACCCAGCTCGGTTAACGCGCGCGAGGTTCGCCTGCGATCCATCCGACGCCGCCGGATCAAGAAACGTTTGCCGGCCCAAGTTCGCAAGGACTCGGATCGTCTCGAATCGGGAGCGGAGGCTCGAATGGACACGAATTTTTGGATCGACGCGCTTCCCGTCTTCGGGGGTTTAGGGTGGCTCACGGCATATATTCTGATCATCCGCCAATCACGGATCGACGGCGTGCACGCGATGCCGATGGTCGCTGCGTGTTCGAATATCTCTTGGGAATTTTGGGCGATGATGCGCGATGGATTCTTCACGCCTGAGATGAGGTTGATCAACGGCCTCTGGCTCGGGCTCGATCTCATCATCATCACGCAGGTTTTCGTCTATTTTCCGCGCGCCTTCCCTGCGATCCGAGCGAGCATCTCGCGCGCGATGATGGCGCTCACGCTGCTCGCGTCCTTCGTTCTCACCGCGCTCCTCTTCGAGGAGAGCCTGCGCATCTCGGATACCGCCGCTTTGCAGAATGTGCTGATGTCCGCGCTTTTTCTCCAGCTCCTCTGGATTCGAAAGAGCACAAGAGGGCAGCACGTCGCGATCGCGTGGTCGAAGGGGATCGGGACCGCCGCGATCTGGCTCTGGATGTATATTCTCGCGGATGGCGAGCTCGGGGGAGTGCTCCTCGGCCTCTTCATCCTCTCAAGCGCGCTCGACCTCCTCTATATCGCGCTTCTCCATATGGCTCGATCAGCGAGGGCGCTCTTCGTTGAAGGACCAAGCGGGGCGGCTCCAAGCTGATCCCGCAGGGCGTCCACCCACTGCGCGGCACTTCCCGAGAGAGCGACGCCCCGAAGCTACACCTCGCCAATCCGCGCGCCCCTCCGCCTCCTCAGCTCCCGGAAGACGAGGGAATGCAGGCCTTCCGCCCATCGTCCTCGCTCGGCTCGGCCCACTCAAAATTCGCGCTGCAATTCGCTTCCTGTGCTTCGGAGCGGTTGGCATTGCACTCGCTCTTATGATCGCACGCCCTAAAACAATAGTTCTCGCCGTCCGTATGCGCGACGCAGATCGAGCCGTCAGGACAATCACGCCCGTCTCGGCATTCGGCGAGGCCGCAATATCCGCCCTTGAACGCGTCGAGGCAAGAGAGCTGGACCTCTTCCGCGCCGACGAGCGCGATAGGACAATCGCTCGTGCGCGAGCATTCCGAGGCGACGCCGACGCGATCGGCTTCGGTTGTATCATCCCCGCACCCCATAGCGAGCGAAGTGAGCGCGAGCAAAATAAAGGCGTTGAGCTTTTTCACCATGGGAGCACCTCGGTGGTGGCGTTCATCCCTAAGGATGAGCGCATCTATTGATGCGAGGAGTATACCCCGCTCAGCGCGTTGAGGCCGGATTCTTGCGCCGCGAACCGGATTCAGCCGAAATCACGTCCAGCCAGCTAGCGCGTTCCGATTACGGACGGCCCCGCTCTGCCCGGCGCCGGCTTTAGCTCGGGCCGCCGGCTAGCCGCGCGCCGGCTCGCATCATAAAACGCGAATATGCTCATCGACGAAAGATCCGTCATCCTCGCCATCCTGAGCGCGGGCGCCTTCCTTCTTATCGGCCTCCTCACCGGCATCTGGAAATATATCGCGATCATGCGCAGCCCCGAGGCCGTCGCCCCCGTTTATGTGGACATCGCGCATCGCGCCTCGTTGATGTACGCCTTCGCCTCGCAGCTCCTCGCGCTCCTCGCTTGGATCTCGGCGCTTCCAAGCGCGCTCGAGTTCTGGGCGACTGCCTTTCCCATCCTTTTCTTCGCCCTCGCGGTCGGCACGTACATCGTGCATGGGGCGCTCCGCGATACCGAAAACCAGCTCGCCCGTCCGCATCGCCTCGGCAGCCGCACTCTCCCTGGGTGGATGATCCAAGGCTTTATGATCTCGCTCATCATCGCCGAGCTCGGCGGCGCCGCGATCCTCTTTTATGGCGCCGCGATCGCGCTCCTCGGCTGAGCCGAGCGGGGACTCCTTCGCCACGCGCGCGGCCTTTTGCTATCTTTTGGACGAGGCCCCCGCACGCTGACGGGCGTGAGCGCCGCATCCATCCACCGTTCCGAGAGTCTGCTCTATGAGTCAGCCCGCGCGTCCGATCGTCTACCACATCCCGATCTGCCCCTTCAGCCAGCGGCTCGAGATCTTGATGGAGCTCAAAGGCGCGCGCGACGCCGTCGACTTTCGGACGGTGGATATTACGAAACCCCGCGACGAGCATATCCTCAAGCTGAGCGGGGGCACGACCGCGCTCCCCGTCATGGAGCTTCCCAATAAGGGCGCGCTTAAAGAGAGCCTCGTGCTGATGGAGTTCCTCGAAGATAGCTTCCCCGAGCCTGCCATCCGCCGCGCCGATCCCTATGAGCGCGGGCTCGAGAGCCTCCTCATCACGCTCGCCGATCCGATGATTGGCGCCGGCTACCGCCTCATCCTTAACCAAGATCGCGGAAAGACAGAGGAGCTCAAAGCGGCTTACCTAAAGGCCGCCGAAAATGTCGACGCCTTCCTCCGCGCGCACTCAAAGGGCGAAGGGCCCTGGCTCTTTGAGCGCTTTGGATGGGCGGAGGCCGCCTTCACGCCCTTCTTCCTGCGCTTCGCTTTCATCCCTTATTATGAGGGCTTCGATCTTCCAGAAGACGGGCGCTTCGAGCGCCTCCTCGAATGGCGCGCCGCCTGCCTCGCGCATCCCGCGGCGCAGCAGACCTCCGAAGAAGAGATCATCAAAGTCTATTATGATTATGCGATCGGCACGGGGAATGGCGGCGTGCCCGAAGGAAGAGAGGTCTCCTCCTTCGTCTTCGAGCCGCATTGGAAAGATCGCCCCATGCCCCCGCGCGCCAAATACGAGCGCCGGGCGAGCGATAAGGAGCTCGGGCTCCTCTAAAAGCACGCTTTAAAAAGAAGCGGCGGGGAACGATACACGCTCCCCGCCCACTCTAATTATTCGCTGAGGACTCCTTGATCAGGAGCAGCCCATCGAGTTCCCGCAGTTCAAGCAGCGATAGCAGGCGCCATTACGCACTGTGATATGCCCGCATTTATCGCACATCGGAGCGTCGCCCATCATTTCGCCGAGCTGCTGATTCAGCGCGTCTTTCGGCGCGCCGCCCGCGATCGCTGAGCTAGAGCTATCTTCAAAGCCGAAGGTCGCCTGCTCGGCTTCGACGATCTCATCCGCGTCGACCGGCTGAGGAGGCGCCTCCTCGGCCCGCTTCGCCGCCGCATGGTCTGTGGGCCGCGCGAGCTCCATCGCCTCTTCACGGGGCGGAACCTGGGCGAAATCGTATCGCTTCAGATACTCCACACCAAGGACGCGGAAGACATAATCCACGATCGACGTTGAGAACTTGATATTCGGATGGCCCTCGACGATGCCCTGCGGCTCGAAGCGGCTGAAGGTGAATTGCTCGACATAGTTCTCGAGCGGCACTCCATGCTGGAGGCCCATCGAGACGCTGATGGCAAAGCAGTTCATGAGCGAGCGGAAGGCCGCTCCCTCCTTATGCATATCGATGAAGATCTCACCAAGTGAGCCGTCCTCATATTCGCCGGTGCGGAGGAAGACCTTATGCCCGCCGATCCGCGCCTCCTGCGTGAAGCCGGTGCGCCGATGGGGGAGGCGATGACGGACGCTCGTCGGGGGACGCGCGCCCTCGCGGACAGAGGGTAGGGCCTGCGCCGCGGCAACCGCCGGGAGCTTCGCATCGGCCTTCGCCTCGCCCTTCGCCTCTTGCTCTTCCTTCTTATCGTCCTTCGAGTTCAGCGGCTGGCTCGCCTTTGAACCGTCGCGATAGAGGGCGACCGCCTTGAGGCCAAGCTTCCAGCCCTCAAGGTAGATCTGCTTCACATCCTCGACCGTTGCGTCGTTCGGGAGATTCACCGTCTTCGAGATCGCGCCGGAGAGGAAGGCCTGAGCGGCCGCCATCATCGTGATGTGCGCCATCGGTTTCAGGAAGCGCTGCCCGATCTTGCCGCAGCGGTTCGCGCAATCAAAGACGGGGAGGTGCTCGGCGCGGAGATGCGGCGCGCCCTCGACCGTCATACGCCCGATGATCACATCGTTCATCTCGTCGATCTGCGCTTGGCTCAGGCCGAAATGCGCGAGGACGTTGAAGCCCGGCGCGTTATATCGCTCAGCGGGGATGCCGAGGCGCTCAAAGACCTCGGTCCCAAGCGTCCAGGGCGAGAGCGCCTGGCTGATATCGAAGACGCCGGGGAGGGCCTTCTCGGCCTTTTCAAGCTCACGCTCGGTAAGCCCCTTTTCGAGTAGCCCCTTACGGCCAAGGTGGGGGGCGCCGGTGAAGGTATTGGTTCCCGTCACATAGCTTACGATGTCTGCGATCTGCGCCGGCGTATAGCCGAGCCGCTTAAGCGCCGCCGGAACGCTCTGGTTGACGATCTTGAAATAACCGCCGCCGGCGAGCTTCTTGAACTTCACGAGCGCGAAGTCGGGCTCAATGCCGGTGGTATCGCAATCCATCAGGAGCCCGATCGTGCCGGTCGGCGCGAGCACGGTCGATTGAGCGTTGCGATAGCCGAATTTTTCGCCGAGCTCGAGCGCGAGATCCCAATCCTCGCGCGCCGCGCTCACCAGCTCCTCGGGCACATCGACGGGGACTCCCTCGACCATGCCGTGACCGTCCGTATCACCGATGAGATAGGCGGCGTCTCGATGCTTTCCGATCACGCGGAGCATCGGCTGGCGGTTTTTCCTGAAGCCGTTGAACGGACCCTTCGTCGCCGCGATCTCCGCCGAGGTCGCGTACGCATGCCCCGCAAGGATGGCGGTGAGCGCGCTCGCCATCGCCCGCCCCTTATCCGAGTCGTAGGGAATGCCAAGCTGCATCAGGAGCGTGCCGAGGTTCGCATAGCCCAACCCAAGCGGACGATAATCATGGCTATTTTTCGCGATCTCCTCGGTCGGATAGCTCGCCAGATCGACGATGATATCCATCGCGATCGTGAGGACACGGATGGCCTGGCGATAACCTTCGACGTCGAAGCGCCCCTCCTCATCGAGGAATTTCGTGAGGTTGATCGAGGCGAGGTTACACGCCGTATTGTCGAGGAACATATATTCGGAGCAGGGGTTGCTCGCGTTGATACGATCCGTATTCGGGCAGGTATGGAAATCGTTGATCGTCGTGTCGTATTGCACGCCCGGATCGGCGCACTCCCAC
>JAAZAH010000028.1 GCA_012514415.1 Sandaracinaceae bacterium | reverse complement strand
GGGCGATCGTGATGACCCGGAGTCGCTCGCCGATCCGCAGCCTCGTGAGTGCACTCGCCGATCTACCTCTTGCCATCTCTCCTGTGATGATCGGCCTCGCGTTCATTCTGCTTTTAGGGCGAGATGGATGGCTTACGCCCTTGATCGACGCGCTCGGAATTTCGGTGCTTTTTTCGTTTGGTGGTCTCGTCCTCGCGACGCTCTTCGTCACGCTCCCCTACACGATCCGCGAAGTCGCCTATCTGCTTGAAGAGCTCGGCACCAGCGAGGAGGAAGCCGCGTCGACGCTTGGAGCAACGCCCTCCCAAGTCTTCTTCCATGTGACTCTCCCGAACATCCGCCCGGCCATCGCTCACGGTCTCGTGATGACGGCCGCGCGTGGATTCGGAGAATTTGGTGCCGTGTTGATCCTTGGCGGGAGCATCGCCGGAAAGACCCAGACCGCCACCACCTTCATTCACGACGCCATCGAGGAGCGACAGCTCGCCTCTGCCTACGCGATGGCGCTCGCGCTCGCGCTTATCAGCGTGGCGATTCTCGGTGCCCTCGAGGGGCTCAAGCGTTCACGCTCAAAGGAATAAGAAACGATGCGAATTCGATGCGAGGGGCTCCATAAGAGCTTCGGTGATTTTCAGGTCGTTCGCGATCTCAGCTTCGAGGTCGAAAGCGGAAGCTTGGTCGCACTCCTTGGCGCATCCGGTAGCGGAAAGAGCACCATCCTGCGCATCCTTGCAGGGCTCGAGAAGGCCGATGCCGGAAGCATCCATTTTGACGATCTCGATGCGACGCACCTGCACGCTCGCGCGAGAGAGATCGGCTTCGTATTCCAGCATTACGCGCTTTTTCGGCATCTCACCGTCGAGGAAAACGTGGCGTTCGGCCTCAAGATCCGGAAGGCGCCGCGTGAGATTGCGCGAGCTCGGGCGATGGAGCTCATCGAACTTGTCGGGCTCAAAGGCTTCGAGAAGCGCTATCCCTCTCAGCTCTCTGGAGGGCAGCGTCAGCGTGTGGCGCTTGCCCGCGCGCTCGCACCATCGCCAAAACTTCTGCTCCTCGACGAGCCCTTTGCCGCCGTCGACGCCAAGGTCCGAGAGGAGCTCAGGCAATGGCTCCGAAAGCTCCACGATGAAGTCGGCGTGACCTCGATTTTTGTCACGCACGATCAAGATGAGGCGCTCGCTGTTTCGGATGAGATCCTCGTGATCCACGAAGGACGCCTCGAGCAAAAGGGAACGCCTCAGCAAATCCTCGATGAGCCGGCGAGCGCCTATGTCGCGAGTTTTGTCGGTGAGGTGAACGTCTTTGAGGGCGTCTTCGAGGGCGACTGTGCGCGCGCAGGCGCACTTCACGCAAAGATTCATGAGGGTTCACCGCTCCCTTTGGGCGCCGACATCCGGATGATCGTCCGAACGTACGACATGAAATTTTGGTGCGAAGAGCCTGGCGTCGCGACCGTTCGGCGCATCCTCCCTCTTGGCGATCGCGTACGCGTTCATGCCGATGTGGATGGGCTGGGATCCATCGTCGGTCAGTTCCCGCGAAGGAGCAGTTTGCTTGAGGGGATGGGCGCCGGGAGCCGCATCCAGATCGAGATCACGAAGGCCCGCGCCTACCCGCGTTGAATGAGTCGGGATATCTTGAAGGTCCGCATCCTCTTGCGGCCAAGAGATGGGTGTCGAAGCGTGAAAAAATACTCCCTCATGAGCTTGGCTCGCGCCCTGAACGCTGAGGTCCGTCGATGAGCTTGGAAGCACAACTTTGGCGCGAGGTGAGCCGCAATATTGAGCTTGAGGCGGCGCTCTCGAGGATGCTTGAGCTGATCGGCGAGCTCCTCCCCACCAGAGGCATCCTTGTGAGGCGTGTGGAGCCGGAGTCGAAGCGTCTCGCCAACGTCGCCATGGCGCGTCGATCCGATTGCGAAGCGCCCAAACGCATCAGTGCGAAATCCGAGATTCCGGGGCGCTGCCAAGCGGAGCTCGAGCGCTTTTTCAACCTCCGCGATGCCCAAAGGCTCGAGGATGTGGAGACGGGCCTCGCCCGTGCGATCGTGCCCGAAGGGTTGGTGGGCAAACTCGTCGTGGGTCCGCTTCGGGCACATGGTGAGGCGGTCGGCGTCGTGATCTTTGAGCTTGCTCGTCACGCCCGCGTCGATGAAGCCGCGCTTCAACTTCTCTCGTATACGCTCGCGCCGATCGGCGTTGCGCTCGCCAACGCGCAGCGCGTCCAAGAGCTTGCACGCATCAAGGAAAAGCTCGAGGCCGATCGCGATGCGCTCCTTACCCGCCTTCAGCGGCAGGATATCAGCGAGGTCGTGATCGGCGCTTCTGGCGGACTTCGTCTCGTGATGGAGAGGGTGGAGCAGGTGGCGCCGACCGATGCACCGGTGCTTATCCTCGGCGCGACGGGAACGGGGAAAGAGGTGATCGCGCGAGCCATTCACAACCGTTCGAGGCGCCACCGCGGGCCCGTGGTTCGGGTGAACTGCGGCGCCATCCCCAGCGAGCTGGTCGATTCAGAGCTTTTCGGACATGAGCGAGGAGCCTTCACCGGCGCGACCGGTACGCGTAAGGGCTGGTTCGAACGCGCCGACGGGGGGACACTTTTTCTCGATGAGATCGGCGAGCTCCCGCCTGCGGCGCAGGTGCGCCTCCTTCGCGTCCTTCAAGAAGGAACGCTCGAGCGCGTCGGCGGCCAGCAGACCATCACGGTCGATGTCCGCATCGTGGCGGCCACCCACCGGGATCTCGAGGCCATGGTCCGCGAAGGCACGTTCCGGCAAGACCTATGGTTTCGCCTCAGCGTCTTCCCGATCCGTCTACCTTCACTCAAGGAGCGTTTTGAGGACCTTCCAGCACTCGCCGCCGAATTCGCCGATCGCGCGGGGCGGCGACTCGGAGGTCTTCCGCTCAAGCCCTCAGAGCGTGATATCGAGCTTCTCCGCCGCTACTCGTGGCCGGGCAATGTGCGCGAGCTTGGATCGGTGATCGAGCGGGCTGCGATCCTCGGCAATGGGAAGCGCCTTGAGATCGCTCGGGCGCTTGGTTCGAGCGTGACCGGTGAAGCTCCCTCCGACGACGCATCTTTAGCGGGTGATGCATCCGCTCGCGATCGCTCGGCTGCGCGCAGTGAGTCCGACGGTTCGCGCCCCCAGACTCCGGCGCCTCATACGGATTTTCCGACGCTCGAAGAGGTGATGCGTGAGCATATCCACCGCGCCCTCGAGCGCTGTCATGGACGGATCGAAGGGCCGTTTGGCGCGGCGGAGCTCCTCGGCATCAACCCGCATACGCTTCGGTCGAGGATGCGAAAGCTCGGCATCGAATGGGCGAGCTATCGTGAAGAGTTCCGCCGGATGCGTTCCTCGAGTTAGAAGCTTGCGTCGATCTGAATGCGAGCGAGGTGGTTTGCTCGGTTGAGCGGGAACCCTGGCGGCGTTAGCAGCGAATAATCGCTCTGGATCTTCAGCTCATGGCCTCGGACGTAGTAGTTCACACCGAGGGCGAGCTCGCGACCCGTTTGCTCGACCTGAGCGAGATAATCGGGATGTGCGTCTTTCCATGCGTCGATCGCGGCAAGCCTACCGACCACTTCGACCGGGACGAAGAAAAGATAGGAGAGCTGCGCGGTGGCTCCATAGCCGTCGCGCGTTGGCTCCGCCAAGGAACGATCTCCAGACAGCCCACTCGGCACCGTGGAGCGCCTCATAATCAGCTCAGTCTGGAAGGCAAAACCGCGCCATTTGAAGATGAGATCGGTGGAGGCATGGAGGAAATGCCGGAGCCCTTCGGAGAGGAGCGCGCCGGAGTTGCTTTGGTCTTTAGACGCGTTGAGGTTTGCGGCGAAGGCGGCTCCCAGTGCGAGTGCCGGCTGCTTTCGGCGCGAAAGATCGCCGTCGATCGAGTCGTCAAAGGCGCCAAAGGGTCGAAGCTCTAGGCGCGAAGTCAGGAGCGCGCCGGGCTTTTTCCAGACGTGGTCTTGGGTTCCGTCTCCCGCAAACGCGCCGAGCTGAAGCGTCAGTGGCGAGTCCTTTCCAAAGAGCTGATTTGCCTCTAAGCGCACGCCGAGATCGCGATGCAGGCTGAACTCTCGCACAGCGATCGAGCGCGAGCCGAGTTGGAGCGCATAATCACTGATGGTCCGGAGGCGGTTGAACGGGACGAAAAACTGACCGAACCGAAGCCCGCGAGCCTCGCTGAACTGATAGTTCATATAGGCGTCGAAGACCGGAGAGTTCTGCCCGCCGCGAAGGTGGAGCGGCGAGAGATTCAGCTGGATGCGGTAGGTGAGTGAGCGCGTGAGCGCGTGGCCTCCGAGCACCAAGCGGAGGTTGGAGACACTCGGACGATGCTCGAGCTCATGCGCCTGGCTCTCCGAATCGAACGTTGACGACAGCTCGTAGCGAAGGCCGACTCGGGCGCCCAGCCTCAGTGAGAATTGATCGCCTGTGTCGACGGTGATCCCTCGGCCGAGCTCGCCGTGAACCTTGATCTCGTCGCGCTTTGTCTTGGAACCGAGTTCGACGCGTGATGAATGCCCGTCCGCGTCTTCTGGCTGGGCGCCAAGAAGAAGCTCCCGAGAGAGTTCGGACATTCCATCGGAGCGGGCGGGACCGCTCTCGTACTGAGCAAGCACATCGCCGCTTTTCGCGATCAAGGGCAGGCCGAAGGCCAAAAAGATGAGGGGTAGGATTTGAGCTCGCATGGGATCCTGAAAAAGGGCGCTGAATGAGCGCGGTTGGTCCTCTCTTCGCCCACCAGCGGGCGAACCGATGCGGCTCATCGCAAACCCCGGGCCGGGATCGGCGATGCAAAAAACTTCAATAAAATCCGGGCTAAACGAGCGGCCGTGCCGAGGCGCCCGTGCGCTTTGAGCGAAGCCCGTGATCTATCCTCGGGTTTCCGTGCGGACGCGCCGCGCTCACCTTCATCCGAGCCTGTCCGTGAAAAAAGGATTCACGCGCTCGTGAGGAGACGAGCGATGGCGAGGCGAACGTGGGGTCGAGCTCGCACGCTCTTTTCGGGTTCAGCGCGTCTTTGTCGCTCTGCGCGTGGCTTTCGGCTTTGATGCAGCGGCCGCCTTCGTCCGACCGCGCTCCCTCGATTGTTTGTAGCTCCGAGTTTGGGCGCCCGATTTCAAGGGGGAACGGAGCCCTTGCTCGCAGTCGTCTGCCTGAGCGCTCGGGAGGTTCTTCATCGCGTCGTCCTCGATGACCTCCGTGCGCTCGCTGAGGAGGCGCCGGACGAGGAGGTTGACGAGCTTCTGATCGTCGAGGCTCAGCTTTTCGAGCGCGCGCCGAAGTTCGGGCAAGATTGCGGGAGGGTCGGGCTCCCACTCCTCGTCAATGAGGTCACGGAGATCCTGATCGAGCG
The DNA here is from genome assembly GCA_012514415.1 of Sandaracinaceae bacterium. Classification (GTDB taxonomy): domain Bacteria; phylum Myxococcota_A; class Polyangia; order Polyangiales; family Houyiibacteriaceae; genus JAAYBZ01. Next base: position 2,497 of record JAAZAH010000028.1, on the reverse strand, counting down.
CCTCTGCAATCTCCCGAAAAGTTAAAAGGGTGGCGCGGCGCGTTCCCGATTCGACCCGCGCGAGGTAGCTCGCGTCGATGCCCACTTCTTCGGCAAGCCTCTCTTGAGTCCAGCCGAGTTGGCGGCGAAGCTTCGCAACATGGGCACCGATACGCTTGTACAGCTCGTCGCGCTTCGGATCGTTCATGCCCGGGAGACAAGCTCAGACTTGCATCTTTCGCCATAGCCTGTTAGGCAGTCTACAAGCTGTCTTTTAGACAAGAGGTTTGCGGGGAGATCTCTCAAGATGGTATCGCGAGGGGACAATGAAGACAGGGCGCGCTTTTTGCCTCTTGGTTGGCGCGTGATGATCCGAAAGGGCTTCGGTCGATCCGTGCCTCCTCCCCCATTTCAACGGATCGGCCAGGTCAGGGGGCGGCGCGGCTTTCAGCGATGGGAGCTCGCGCCGCTCCCGACCATCTTTGAGCGTCTCCGGTGACGGGCGATACGCGGCGGAGAGCCGCCGGAACGTTCGGCCCAACGCGTGCCCGAGCGCGAACTAGAAGCGCGGCACGCCTCGCACGATCATCACGCCCAAGGCGACCATCGCGAGGCCGAGGATAAAATTGATGCGCCCAAAGAGCGCCGCATTCTTTCGAAGCTTTTCGGCTGCGGCAGGATCGCTTTTGCCGCCCTCGGTCACCGCCCTCGTCGCGGCGGGGCCGATCCAAAAATCGTGGACCGCGCTGACGATAAGGATTGCGATGAAGAGCGCGATCTTGGTGATGACGAGCTTTCCATAGGGCGAGCCAAACCATTCAGGACGAACGAAATCCGTTAGCCGCACACCGCGATAGCCGAGATTGAATACTCCCGTCACGAAGAAGACGGCAAAACCCATCCAGGCGATCTTCCGAAAGCGCTGCCCCGCATTTCGATAGAACTGGGCGGAGTTCATCCGATCGCTTTGCTTCAGAAATGGCGTGACGACGAGTATCAGAAAGAGCATCCCTCCGATCCAAAGCATGGCCGAAAGGATGTGTAGAAAAACCGAGATGAGGTAGAGGTTCATGAGTATCGCCGCCCGCCCTCGCGCCGCGTTCGAGTTGAGTTGCCGAGGGTGTCCCACAACGCTCCCCCAAGCTCCGGAGGCACAGCGGACGCATGAACCTCCAAATGAAGCGCGCACGCGGCACGCTCCGGATCGATCTAGAGGCAGTCGGACTCCACCATCAAGTGAAATCGGAGCGGATCACGACGGAAGAGCGCGCAAAAACTGCGTCCCTGCGCTCAGGCATCCCAGCGTAACTCAAAGGTGGTTGCGGGATCGCCCAGTTTGCCCCCTTCAACGATCTTGATCGTGAGGTTGCGGGCACCGACGCGCTCGAAGATCGCAGCGGTCCCGCCCGTCATGGTGCGAAAAAGAAGATCGCTGATTTCGGATGAATTGGTGAAATGCACCCGAGCGTGACCGGGCCCGAGCTTTTCGGCTTCGAGCTTGAGTCCTTTATTGAAGGTCTGGATGAGGCGTGGCGTGTACCTCAGGCAGACGTCGGGATTGAGGAAGCCGGCGATATAGCCGTAGATGCCGCGAAGATCCCGAGCCATCGCTTCTTTTCCGAGCTGTTCGGGGATGTCGGGGATGTCCGGGATGGTTGCGACGGTGGCTGCGATGAGCTGATTTGCGTAACTGATCGGGTACCAAGCCGAAGCGAGGATATTCTCGGATTGGGCAAGCTCCCGAAACTCATCGTTTTCGAGTTTGTCGACGAGCTCCGCGTACTTCTCCTCGCCGTACATCGCCTTGAGCGTGCTCAGATATTGTCGGACGGCCTGTCCTTTGATGCTTATCACCTGACCCCCTAAGCAAGGTGCGAATCGTGTTCGCGCCGGACCCTACCAAAGTCGACGCGATTTTGCTCGCATCGATTCATAAAAAATGCATCCAGGCCCAGCGCGTTTTCGGTCCCGGAGGGCGGAAGGCATGCAGGCATTTCCTTCCGCCGAACTTCCGCCCGCGAGGCCACTGTCATCGCCCATACGGCGATGCATCCTTGAGAGCATCAAAGAGGTCGTTCCATGTCGCCGAGCACGCCGTGACAAAGAGCCGCGCTCATTCACACGGGCATTGCGTCTCGCAGATCGTCTGCACGGAGCGGCAGGGATCGCGATCGCAGATGTTTACGGCGAAGCCGCAGATGGTCGAGGCGCATTGGCTAGTGCAAAGCTGTCGGCACGCAGAAGAAGCGATCAGCTGACAGCCGAGGGAGCAGATCCAATCGCTCGGATCACAGAGGTAGGGGCAAAGCATGGCGGCGTCTTCGCAGACGATCTCGCAGACGCCGAGTCCGCTACAGAACGCGGGGCAACCTGATGCATTGGCCGGAACTTCATCACAGACGTCGTCGCAGATCTGGGTGACGTCGTGACAGACCGACACGCATTCATCGCAAGCGGGATTTCCGGGTTCATCGTCGTCATCACCGCCGCCGCCGTCGTCATTTCCGCCGCCGTCGTC
>JAAZAH010000290.1 GCA_012514415.1 Sandaracinaceae bacterium | reverse complement strand
GGGCAGCGGCCACCGCTCATCCTTTTGAGCGCGCAGAAAGCGACGATCGAGCGCTTCACGTAGCGCCCCGTAATCATCGGATTCGGCCGCGGTGCGAATGCGAAACGAGCGGTAGTCCGGAGGAGAAAGCTCTCCGTCGATCATCTTCACGCAGGCGGCAAAAGTGGATTTTCCCGCCGTGTGGCTGATGTCGAAACACTCGATGGCATACGGGACGGAGGGCAATCGCAGTCGCTCTTTGAGTCCGCTGAGCAGCTCCTCCCGGCCCTGACGCTTTCGCCCCTTTTCCTTGAAGGCGTGCTCGGCATTTTCGTGCGCGAGGGCGAGAAGATCCGTCCCGCTCCCACGCTGCGGGACGACGATGCGCATGCGTTTTCCCCGCGCTTCGCTGAGGAGCTCGGCGATCCCGGCGCTCGCCTCGATATCGAGCGGCAGGAGGATCTCATCGGGAATCTCAACACCCGATGAGTAGTGGTTGAGGACAAAGTTGCCGAGAAGTTCTTCGGCGGGTGTGTTGGAACGCTCGAAGCTGAAGGTGACCACGTGGACGAGCTTTCCGGCGCGGATCATCAGAAGGGCGATCTCAACCTCCTCATCTTCCCGATAAAGTCCGACGACGTCCTGATCGCGATCTTTGACGCTCGAGACGATCTGCTTTTCACGGACCGCATCGAGCGCTTTGAGTTGATCGCGCGAGACGGCGGCATCCTCATAGCGCATCTCGGCCGCCGCCTCGGCCATCTTGGCCTCGAGGCTTTTTCGAAGTTCGTCGTGACGCCCCGAGAGAAAGAGCGCGACGTTCTTCACCTGCTCGAGATAGCGCTCATGATCGACCTCGTAGACGCAAGGCGCGGGGCAGCGGTGAATTTGATATTGGAGACAGGGCCGCTCGCGGCGCTTCATCTCTTGATCGGTGCAGGTGCGGAGCTGAAAATAGCGGTTTACGAGCCGAAGGGTCGTGCGAGCCGCTGTGGCTGAGGGGTAGGGCCCAAAATAGAGCGCGCGATCGTTCTTCGGCCTTCGCACCACCTCGAGCCGCGGCCATTCGGCGCGCGTATCAAGGCGGAGCGAGAGAAACTCCTTATCGTCACGAAGCTTGACGTTATAGCGAGGACGATGGCGTTTGATGAGCTGTTGCTCGAGGAGCGCCGCTTCCTTCTCGCTTGTCGTCACAAAGGTCTCGAGATCGACCAGTTCGCGTTCGAGGCGCGAGATGAAGGCACGATAATCCGAGTTACTTGACGAAAAATAGCTCCTCACGCGCGAGCGAAGGCTCCGTGCCTTGCCGATATAGAGCACGGCGTCGCCCGCTCCCTTGAAGACGTAGACTCCCGGGGAGCTCGGAAGCGTCTCGAGCTTGGTGCGGACCGATTCGCGAAGCACGGACGATCTATAGCGCGCAATGCGCTTAAACGTCAGAGGGACGCCCGAGTGGAGCGTCCCTCAACGCGGTGTCGATGATCCGGTCTTTGTGAACTAGGCGGCTTCCTCTTCGCCCGGGACGCTCTCGATCAGGGCACGCCGAAGGTGGTGCACGGCGCGCTTTTGAAGCTGGCAGACGCGGCTCTCGCTGATCCCCATCTTCTCACCGATC
>JAAZAH010000289.1 GCA_012514415.1 Sandaracinaceae bacterium | reverse complement strand
GCGCCGCACCTTGGATCCTTCGACGATCACGGTGATTTCGCCTCGGACGCCTCCAGCGAGCGCTGCACTCACCTCTGAAACCGTCCCGCGGATCACCTCTTCGAAGCGCTTGGTCATCTCGCGCGCGATCACGACCTGGCGGTCTTCCTCGATGAACGCTCCGAGCTCTTCGATCGTCTTCTGGACGCGATGAGGCGATTCAAAGAAGACGCTGGTGAGGTATTCGTTCGCAATCTCAGCGAGCGCGGTTTTTCGGCGTGAGCCGCTCCTCGGCAAAAAGCCCAAGAAGCGTAGACCGTCGCTTCGGAGGCCGGACAGCGCGATCGCCGTCGTCAAAGCGCTTGGACCCGGAATGACCTCGAGCGCGAGCCCCGCCTCGATGACGCGCGGGATAAGCGAAGCCCCGGGATCGCTGATGAGCGGCATCCCGGCGTCGCTGACCAGCGCATAGTGCTTTCCGCTTCGCAATTCCTCAACGATCGCGTCGGCTGTCCGCCCTTCGTTATGGGCGTGGAGGCTTCTCAGCCGCGCCTTGATCTCATAATGGTTGAGAAGCTTTTGCGTGTGGCGAGTGTCTTCTGCAAGAATCAGATCGACTTCGCCAAGAACGCGGAGCGCGCGGAGCGTGATGTCTTCGAGATTCCCGAGTGGGGTACCGACGATGGAGAGCTTCCCCGTCATACGTAAGCTCGGTCGCGCTCCGGTGCGCCCGTCATCTAGAAGGTCCCTTGCGCGCGGAGGACGAGATCGAGGTTCGTGAGGTTACCGACGCCAAAGCGGTTACCCACCATGTCGATCTCACGCTGATAGTGCGGATTGGGCCGCCCCACATTGCAGTTGATGGCGTCTTGAGGATGCGGATCGACGGAGGCGTTGCACTCGGATTCGGTGGTAAGCAGGTGCGAGGTGATCCACTGCAGCCCGCTTGAGACATAGAAGGTGATGTAGCGCGCGGCTTTGATCTCGAGCGTAAGTCGCCCCCCGATATTCCCGTGGGATTGGGTCGTGGTCAGGCCTGTAAAACGCGTGGCATAGGGATCGCCGGGATTGCACACGCCACCCGTCCCCGCAACGCTCCCATCCTCGCAGATCTCGGGGAAGCGTGGCGTCGGGCTAAGGTTCGGATCGCCGAGGACGTCGAAGAGCGGCGAAAAATCGCGTCCGCCCGAAACATAATGAGCGTGGAAGCGCATATCGATGGCGAGGCGCTGATGCGTCGCCCTTCGCTCCCAGGGGATGAGGGCCGCGCCAACGATGAAGCCGCCGCGGATGGAAGGACGGGTTTTTCGATAACCGAGCAGCTGTCCACCCGGCGTGAAGAGCGAGTCACGGCTCGCGGTCGGGAACGGGATCTCACCCTTGAGCCCGCCATAGGTCTCGACGTAGCGGAAGCGATAGCTCAGCCGCCACTCGGGAAGGAGCCGGACGACGCCCGTCGAGACGCCCGCGTTCGATGCGCAACTCGAGCCGGGGACGTCGAGGCAGGGGCTCATCACCTTGCCCGTGGGAAGCGCCACATTGAAGAGCCACGTCCAGTTGGGGCGATCGGCGCGGCGCATCTGGTTCATCGGCTGCCAGGCGAGGCCGACGATGATCTCGGGTATACCCGAACGGGTTGGACTCACGGCGTCCTGACTGCCAAGCAGTGGCGTCGCCGCGCTTTCGATGTCCGTAATCGATTGATCGTAGGAGAGCAGGACCGGCACCATCAGGCGCACGGCGAGATCGCGATAGAGACCGATCTCGGCAGCGACGTCGAGATAGCTCCGCGTCGCGGAATAATCGCCCACCTTCTGCATCACCGAGCCATCGACGGGGCTCAGCATCTCGCGCGTGATGTTGCCCGAGACGCGATCGTGGCGGAAGCCGAGGCTTAGATTGAAATCGAAGGGATCCTCGTCATCCGCCGCGTCGGCGACCTCGATGTATCCGATGGACTCGCGAAGGAGACGAAGGTCACCATCGTCCGCGCTCGAGAGTGAGGGCAAAGCGAAGAGGAGAGCGATCAGGGCGATCCTGAGGCAGGGACTCGACATGCTGAAGCGAGCATATTCATTTCTTAAATGAAGCGTCAAGGACGGACACCCTTCTCGGTGAATCGAATCCTTGAAGGGCGCCTCACGCCCGGGCCTCGCTCGACCGCCCTCGACCGCCCAAGAGCGACGCCCCCATTCTTCAGGACCTTCAGTTCTTATCCGCTTTGAGCGCTGCGAGCTGCTCCGACGTGGCCCGAAGTCGCTGCGCGAGCACGCCGCAGAAGCTCCAGAGCAGCTTTGTCGCGATGGCGTGCTCTTTGGCGATGAGGGCGTAGAATTCCGAGCGCCGAATGCTGAGCAGGCGGCTTTCGGTAACGGCCGTCACGCTCGCGCTCCGCGGGCTGCTATCGATGAGCGCCATCTCGCCGAAATGCTGGCCCATACGGAGCTCAGCCAGGGTGTTATCGCCCGAGTGGACGCGGACATGGCCGCGGAGAACGACGAAGAACTCATCGCCTTCGTCGCCCTCATGGACGATCGGCTCTCCCGCCGCATACGTGCGCGTCGTTGTGATGTTGAGCACGCGAACAAGCTCTTGGTAGCTCACGAAGCGGAAAAGAGGGATGCGGTGGAGAAGCTCGAGCTTGAGGTTCACCTCCTCGGCAAGCTCGACGAACTTCCCATGCGCCTCGGGAATGCGGACCACAAGCGCGGTGATGTTGTCCTTTCCGCCGCGTTCGTTCGCGAGGGCGACGAGTTTCTCCGAGAGTGCTTCGTCGGGGGTTTCCGCGAATAGACGCCCGAGCTCATGCTCTTCGAAATACTCATAGAGGCCGTCGGAGCAGAGGAGGAAGCGATCGCCCGGGAGGACATCGAAATCGAAGACGTCGGGCTCGACGCTTTGATAGACGCCGATCGCGCGCGTGACCGCGTTCTTGTAGTCGAGTGCTTCGATCTGCTCGCGACTCATCTTGCCGCGCCGGCGAAGCTCGTTGAGTACGCTATGGTCCTCGGTGAGCTGGTGGACTGCCCCTTGGCGATAGAGGTAGACGCGTGAGTCGCCGACATGAGCGATAAAGCCGCGATGGCCGACGATGAGGAGCGCATCGAGCGTGGTCCCCATGCCGCGCTTCGACGGATCGGCCTCGCCGGCGCCGAAGACGGCAGAACATGCGCGCTGCACGGCGCCTTCAAGGCCGAAGAGGATGGAACCGCGCTGTTCCTTCGCCGATTGCGTCTCGATCGCGGCACCAACTGCGCTGTCCTCGAGCAGTGCCTCGCGAAACTCTTTCGTCGCCATCTGGCTCGCGACATCACCGGCGGCGTGACCTCCCATGCCGTCTGCCACGATGAAGAGGTTCCTCTTCTTATCGATGAGGAAGCTGTCTTCGTTGTGTTTGCGGACGCGGCCGATATCGGTCGTGGCCCAAAAAAGAATCGCTGACTCGCTCATGGGTTCGGGTGCGTTCTACCTTGCCGTTCCGATTGGGGTCAATCGCCCTCCGCAACTCTTTCTGCTCACCCTTTGCTTCGCGGAAGCGAAGGCTCGCCATAAAAATCGCTCAGTCGATGGCGTTCTCGTAGACCCAAGCCTCGGCCATCGGATGATCGACATCCGGGAGTGTGCAGACCCGATAGTGGGCCTTCGGCGCGAGCGGGGGACGAGCGCATCCAGGTCGATGCGGATCGGCGAGGAGCTCGAGCTGCTCGTAGGCGTCAGCCGTCTGCCCGCCAAACTCCCCGGCGAGCTTCTTCATCCCGCGCGCGACCTCGCCCATGCTGAGGCCCGTGTCGCGCGCCACTGTCCGTAGCGTTGCGATCTCCTCCGTCGTCATCTGGAACTGGCTCATCATGCTGGCCGTCTCGTTGGCCACTCCAGATATCCAGTCGAACGCCTTCTTGGCCGCAGCCAAGTAGAATGCGTCCTTCGCCAGCTTTCCAAGGCTGACCCCGGCCTTCTCGGTTTTCCCCCCTGCGTCCTCGACCGAGTCGCCAGCCTCCTCCGCAGCGGCTGCGACTTTCTCAAGGCTGTCTGCCGCTACGACGGCTTG
>JAAZAH010000288.1 GCA_012514415.1 Sandaracinaceae bacterium | reverse complement strand
TGGCTCTTTGGCTTGGCTCTTTGGCTTGGCTCTTTGGCGTGCCTCTCGCGCTCCCATCTCGGCGCATGCAGCCGCCGCGTCACCCCTTCGAACTTCGATCGAGACTCCGAACTAGGATGGTCCTCGATCTTTGCTAAGGTCAGCATCCGCCGATGCGATCTCGCTCCTACCTCGCCCTTGTCGTTCTGATCGTTATTGCCGCAGCGCTATCGATGCTCGTCGGCAGGGGCAATCTCGCCGATGAGGCGCTTCGAGGCGTCTTCCTCGAGATCCGAGCGATGCGCACGCTCGCTGCGTTCATCTCTGGTGCGGCGCTTGGGGTGGCGGGAGTGCTCGTCCAAGGGCTTTTTCGAAACCCGCTGGCGAGCCCCGATATCCTCGGAACCACGGCGGGGGCCGTACTCTTTGGCAACGCCTCGCTCGTGGTATTCGAACTCTTCGGTCTGAGCCTCCTTGGCTTCGTGGCGCCCGCGCTTCTCCTCCCACTCGGAGCAATCGTCGGCGCCTTCGTCGCTCTCCTGATCCTCGTCTTCTTGATGCGTCGCTCCGAGGATCTCCTCGTCCTTCTCCTCACCGGCTTCATCCTCTCCTCGCTCTTTCTCTCGATAAGCTCCTTCCTGATGAGCCTCGCCCAAGAACATTGGGAGCTGTCTCGCGCATTGCTCGCCTTCACGTTAGGCGCGGTGACAGGAGCCGGCGCTCCCCAACTGCTCTTTGTGATTCCGCTCTTTCTTGTGGGTCTCAACGCAGCTTATTTTTTTGGGCGGCCACTCGACCTTCTCCTAAGTGGCGAGGAAGAGGCGAAGAGCCTAGGCGTCGATATCGGTCGAACGCGCCTCCTCATCGCACTGTGGATCGCGGTTCTCACCGGGGTCGCCGTCTCGCTCAGCGGGACGCTCGGCTTTGTCGGACTCATCATCCCGCATCTACTCAGGCCGTTCTTCGGCATCGGTCACGCGCGACTCATCCCAACGGCGGCTCTCGCCGGAGGCGCCTTTGTGATCCTCGCCGATGTTCTTGTGCGCGCCATCCCATCGCGCACCGAAATTCCGCTCGGCGTTATCACGGGCATCATCGGTGCGCCGATCTTCCTCATCATCCTCTACCGCATGTACCGGGAGCGTGAAAATGGTTGAGCCGCTCCTCGTCGCTCAGCGGATCAGCGTCGCCCGAGGAAAGCGGCGGACGCTAGAAGAGATCTCGCTCGCACTTTACCCGGGTGAGATCCTCGCCCTCATCGGACCGAATGGCGCCGGAAAGAGCACGCTCCTTCGAGCGATCCTCGGACTCATCCCAAGCGAAGGCGAGGTGCGCTGCGGCCGTCGCTCCCTCTTCGAGATGCATGAACGCGAGCGAGCGCGGGAGATCGCTTATATCCCCCAAGAGGGCCTGCTCACTCAGGGGTTCCTCGTCGAAGAGGTCGTTGCACAAGGGCGCTACGCTCATCTTGGCGGACGAAGGCAACTCTCGAAGAGCGATTGGGAGGCCGTCCGCGACGCGCTCAAGATCGCGCAGATCGAAGCGCTCATCGGGAGGCGCTACGATCGGCTCAGCCTCGGTGAGCGACGGCGCGTCCTTATCGCTCGCGCCCTTGCCGGTGGTGCGAAGATCCTCGCGCTCGATGAGCCGGACGCCTCGCTTGATCTCGCTCAAAAACTCGCACTCTTCGAGCTACTCCGGGCGCTCCGTGATGAAGGCTACGGCGTCCTCATCGTTCTTCACGGCCTCGAGGAGATGCGCGCGCTTGCCGATCGGGCGATCTTGCTTTCATCGGGACGTGCCATGGCCGAAGGAGGACCAAATGAAGTCCTGCGCGATGAGGCGCTTGAGGAAGTCTATGGTGTCACGCTCCGCGGCGAGCCGCCTCGTTTTGAGCGGATCGGCGAACCGATCACGATCCCTTCCCGAACCGGGAAACAAGAGCGAGAGGCGAGCGCTGCGCCTTCCTGGCCGCTCGTCTCGCTCAACCTTGCGCTCCTTTTCATCGCACTTCTCTTCGGGGCAGGCGCGCTGATCGCGAAGGGGCGCCCCTCCGGAGGGGCTTCCGTCGTTCGCTTATCAGACTCATCCGGAGGGCAGCTCGAAGACCATCGAGGCCATGCCTTTTCGCGTGGGATCTATCAGCGCATCCTCTCAGGTAGCGTCACCGCCGATCAGATCCTTGCCGAGCTCATCGATCCGGCGCGGGTCGTCGGCGTCACGAGTTACGGGCAGAACTTTGAGCCGGCGGCCTTCCGTTTCGCTCAGCATCCAAGTGTCGATCGGTTGAGCGATGTTGAACGCATCCTCGCGCTGCGGCCCGACCTCGTCATCGTGAACGACGTCGCCGACGAGGCGGCCCTCCATCGCCTCCGCGAGCTCGAGATTCCAGTCTTTGATCTAGGGCCGGTGCACGGCGCTCAGAAATTCGCGGAAGACATTCGGACGCTTGGCTCCCTTCTCGGCGAGTTTGAGCGTGCGGAGGCCCTCGCTTCGCTCTATCTTTCACGGCTCGAACGCATCGCGGCGCGGCCCGAGCCGGGCGTCATGGAGAAGGGGCGCTTTGAGCAAGCAGCTCGCTCAAAGCGCGCGCTTTATCTACGGTCCTTTGGGCGCGATCTCCTTGGAGGCGCCTCCGGAACGCACTATCACGATGTGATCCGATACGCGGGGCTTATCGATGCGGCTGAGGAGTTCCACGGCTGGCCGCGCTATGAGGCCGAGCAGGTGCTCACGCTCGATCCCGATTTCATCGTCACCGCCAAAGGGAAGGGCGAGGTGATCTGCGCCTCGCCCGGACTCGAACGGCTTCGCGCATGTCGCCAACGGGCGATCTTCGAGATCGATGCCGCGCTTCTCGACGATTCGGCGTTTGGCGTGGAGAATGCGGCACTTGCACTGCGCCGCGCGTACGAGGCTTGGGTGCGCTGAGCGGGCTCGCCGCTAGCTTCCGTTCGCGTGATTTTTCGCAAATCCGCGTGTGTTCAATCGCGGGATGCACTTACTGTGCATTCGCTTGCCCGATGGAAAAATGCTTGTAAAAGACTGTCACGCTCCGGCTCATTCGCGTTGCGGCTGGATCTGCTTCGTTTAATGCGCTAGAAGATAAGTAGAACATGTTCTATTTTGCGCGAGCTGCCGAACGCTGAGGCAGCGCTAGGCTAAGCCCCCGGTAAGATCATGGCATCGGATTTATACGAGATTCAAATCGCAGGGATCGTCCAAGAGACGTCCGACGCGCGCTCATTCATCCTCGGGATTCCCGAGCCGCTGCGCGAAGCGTTCAAATACCGCGCGGGCCAGTTCTTTACGTTCGAGGTCCCTTTCGAGGGGATGCTCCTTCGTCGGTGTTACTCGGTCTCGAGCTCGCCCGATATGGATCCGTGGCCGAAGGTGACGGTGAAGCGCGTTCCCGACGGACGCATC
>JAAZAH010000287.1 GCA_012514415.1 Sandaracinaceae bacterium | reverse complement strand
TCGCCGGGGTGGGGCTCGTGAGCGTCAGCCATGAGGAGCTTGGTAGCCGTGCTGAAGCTCAGAGCGACGACATCGCCTGTGCGGACCTCTCGAACCCGGTTTACATCGCTGGGGCGAGCGCGGTTCAGGCTCTCATCGAGCAGGCGCAGCGCGCGCTCAATGATGTGGGCGCCGACATCACGCTCGTGTATCAAAAGGTCGGCTCCTGTGAGGGGCCGCCCGCGCTCATCGGCGGAACGGAGATCACCGCGACGCCGAGCTACTATGTTTTTGAGGACGACTCCAATCCCACGAAGGCGACTGGGCGTGCGTGCAGCCTGCCCGCAAGCGGCGTGAAGCCGGATATCTCCGTGGCGGATGTCACAGCGGCCACCTGCGGCCGAAATCTCGGTGGTGGCGCGGAGTACACCCTCGGCGAGCGTCATCTCGAGATCGGCGGGGCCATCCAGGCTATGACGTTTGCTGTCCCCGCGACCTCCTCGGAGACGGCGATCAGTGCCGAGGCCGCGCGCGTCGTCTTCGGCTTCGCAGCGGAAGATCATACCGTCGCGCCGTGGTTGGTTGGCGGAAATATCTTCCATCGTAAGCCCACCTCGGGCACGCAGATCCTCGCAGCCGCTGCCATCGGCCTGAACTCGAACCTTTGGGCGAGCGAGCATCAACTCGGCGGCAACGGCGATGTCGTGGCAGCGCTCAAGGCCGCGACGGATAAGAACAGCGCGATTGGCCTTCTTGCCTCCTCGGCTGCGGATAAGGAGCGCGGTGAAATCCGCATCCTCGCCTTCCAGAGCGAGGGGCAGGCGTGCGGATACCTTCCGGACTCTTCGGCGACGAGCTTCGATAAGGTGAACGTCCGTGAGGGGCGCTACGGCATCTTCGGCCCGATGCAGTTCCTCGTGAACGTGAACGAGGCGAAGCTTCCAGTGAAGATCTCGGCGAACGCGGATGAGCACGTTCGCACGGCCGTCGATTTTCTCACGCTCTCGGATGAGCTCGACGAGGCGAGCCAGCTCATCATGCTCGAGGCGGCCGTCAAGGCCAGCGTCATCCCTCCCTGCGCGATGAAGGTCCAGCGTGCCGATGAGTATGCCGATCCCGTTTCGTACGAGCCCGAGGCCGCTTGCCACTGCTTCTTCGAGGTAAACGCGGGCGTGGCAAACCATGGCTGCGTCGCTTGCGAGAGCGATGCGGACTGCGGAGGCGACACCCCGTCCTGCAACTTTGGCTATTGCGAGAAGCGCTGAGCGAGCGCGCGAAAGGAAAAGAGTATGTTGACGAATCTTCTACGAATCCTTCTCCTCGTCGCCGCGCTCGCCGTCGCTCCGATGGTGCTCGTCGCCTGCGGTGACGATGTCGATACCAACGGCGAAGACGGTGGAGACGGCAATAAAGACGGTGACAAGGATAAGGACGACGACGCGCTCTGCGATCCCGATTCTACCGAGCCGCTTCACGCCTGCTCCGAGTTCACAAAGAACTGCACGCCCTTCGATAACGCGCGCGTTCCTCGCGTCAACGGTGAGATTCCGCATCCCTGAGCGGAGCTTTTAGGCGCACGCAACGAGCGCACCCAAGACGTGGATCTCCCCCTCAGCCTGTGAACGCTCGCACCGAGCCGTCACGAGATGCGAAACGCGCGCTGAGGGGGAGCTCTCCCCAACTCTTTCGATTTCCTCAACCGAGGCGGACGTGTTCTTTTATCAAAAACCCCTGATTTTCATGTTGATTTCGGGAATCTGGCTCCTCAGCTCACCAGCAAACGCGCAGACAGAGCAGCCGATTCCTCGCGATGGTGACTCAAGCGCCGAAGCTGAAGACACCTACGCAAGCCAAGAAGAGCTTCAAGCGCTCCGCCAAGAACTCGCGGTGATGCGTGAAGCCCTTGAGGCCGCGCGCGAAGAGCAGAGAGCGTCGGATGAAGCTGCGAAGGCGCGTCTCGAGGCATCTGAGGAGGCCGTACACGCTGCGGTTGATGAAAAGATCGACAATGCCAAGGAAGAGCGCCGACAGATCCGGAAGCTCGTCCCGGGATCGCACGATGAATACGGCTACGAACTCGGCGCCGGGCTCTTCCTCTCCTCTTACGTGCAGGGCCAATACGAGTGGCACCAAGACTCCGAGGACGCGATCAGCGTCGACGGCGCCCTCCTGAATCAGAACCGCTTCCTACTTCGGCGCGGGCGAATCAAGCTCGCAGGCGATTATCGATACGGCGGCGTCAACCTCGAACTCGATATGTCGACGACGGCGGGGGATTTCCGCATGGCCGTCCGCCGCGCCGAGGCCTACCTCCAGTACAAGAAGAGCGATGATGCTCTGCCGTTGATCCAGGTCGGCGCTGGCGTCATCGATACGCGCTTCGGCTACGACATCGCGACCTCGTCTCGTTCACGGCTCTTCATGGAGCGTGCGCTGATGGTCCGCTCCATCTGGCCCGATCCGGCCGATGTCGGTGTAAGCGCGCGCGGCGCTTATAAATGGCTTCGCTATTCATTCCAGGTCGTGAACGGCGAGCCGCGAAACTCGCCGTCGGGATTCCCAGGGCTTGCTCCGAGCGCATCTCCCGATTTCATCTTCCGCGCGGGCGCTGACGCTCCAGTAAACGGTCGCTTCCGCATCTCGGGCAACCTCTCCTTCCTGCAGGGCAAGGGCTTTTCTCCAGGTAGAACGGCGACGAAGGGAACGCTTGAATGGAGCGATCGCAACGAAGACGGCGTCGCGCAGAACACCGAAATCCGCGGTGTTCCCGGAAGGTCGGCGGCTCCGTCCTTGACTTACAACCGCTGGGCGGCGGGTCTCGACGTCCAGCTTCGGCTCAAGACGCGCCTCGGCACGAGCATGCTCTATGGCGAGGCAATGCTCGCGGAGAATCTGGATAGAGCGCTCTACGTCTCCAACCCCATTGCCGAGGGGATGAATCAGCGCATGTTCGGATACTACGTCGGACTCACTCAAGAGTTCACACGGTGGGCCATCGCCGGATTCCGCTATGACTTCTACGATCCTCATAGCGATCTCTTCGAGTCTCGCGCAGGCAAGATTCACACCTACGATCAAAGCATCCACACCTATTCTTTGGTCGCGGGATTTCAGCTCCCTGAGCGCGGACGGCTTCTTCTCCAATACGACGTGATTCGGGATCATTACGGGAGAGACGGAGCCGGAGTTCCTCGCGATTTGAGCAACAACACGCTGACTCTTCGTCTTCAGGTGCAGCTATGAGACGAGTTCGCTTCTTGGCCTTTGCTGCCGCGATCGCGCTTCTTCCCGCATGCGACTCCGCCTCTCCCCGCCTCGGCATCGACACACCGATGCGGGTCTCGAGGGCCCAGTTCTTCGAGGGGCCTCTCCCTGAAGGCGAGGACGGACAGCGCATCACCTACATCAGCACGAACAATCCGACGGTCTATCCCGGTGCATCTGGGAAGACGATTGATGGGCGTGTCGACAACGAAGCCGTCGCGATCGCCGTCGCCTTCCCGGAGCTTTCGGACACCCATTGGGTCCTCCCGGCTGGTGCCACCGCACCCGAGTCGCCCGATGAGCGCACTTGGTCGATCGAGGCGGATTTCTCGCGCGAGATTCCCAGCGGCTGGCAGACGCTACACTTCGTAGGGATTGATGCGGATGGAAAGCCGGGGCCGCGCCGGGAGCTCGACCTCTGCTTCCTCCCCCGAATTCCCGATAACGGTCATGCATGCGATCCCTCGCGTGCGCTCCCGGAGCTGGTGATCGTTGTCGACTTTAACGTCGACGCGGACGTCGACCTCGAAGTGCTCATGCCGGATGGACGGTGGGTCACGGCGAAGACGCCGCTGGTGATCGCTCCCGAAAAGAATGGCGAGACGGATCCGGAAAGCCCGCGCCTCGACCGCGACTCACTCTCGATGTGCGTCGCGGATGGATGGAACCAAGAGGCGCTCGTTTTTGCTGAGCGCCCCGAGGGCAACATCGGCGTCTACGCCCGGCTTTTCGAAAGCTGTGGGCATCCCTCCGTTCGATATCGCGCGCGAATCTTCGAGCCCAATGACGAGGGCACGGAACTCGAGCTGAAGGACGAAGGGCATGGCGTCTTCCTCAGCAAATACGACGCCCGAGGATCGAGCGGGACTCCCGTTCATATACTCGAATGGAATGCGGGCGACTGAACGAACCAGAACACAAAACTTAAACGGATTTACAGAAAGAAACCGGTCTAAAAATGCTCGTAGAAAGCCTATTGAAAGTTGCGCTATTCGGCGCCGAGTGGGTCATGTGGCTCCTGCTCGTCCTTTCGGTCATCTCGATCGCTGTGATGTTTGAACGAGCGATCTTCTTCCGGAGGTATACAGAAGACGTTTCACGACTGAGCCACGCGATTCGAACGGCCATCGCCGGCGGCGGGATTCACGCGGCCAATGCGGAGCTCGAAAAGCGCACCTCGATCGAGGCCGAGATTCTTCAACCGACGCTCAAGTTTATGCCTTCCGGCGGCCAGGCGCTCGAGTCCTCCTTCCGGAGCGAATACGATAAGCGACGTCCCGAGCTCGAAAAGGGGTTGAACTTCCTCGCCACCGTCGGCAGCAACGCTCCCTTCATTGGGCTCTTCGGAACCGTCATCGGTGTCATCGAGGCCTTCCACCATCTCGGCGCCGGCAGCGATGACGCCGCCATGGCCAAGGTGATGGCGGGCATCGCTGAGGCGCTCGTTGCGACGGGCGTTGGGCTATTCGTCGCCATTCCGGCGGTCATCGCCTTCAACGTTTTTCAGTCGCGCGTCGAGCGCGTCGAGGAAGGCATTGGCGCGCTAGTGAATGAGCTCTCGGCCGTGCAGGAGGCCCAAGCCCGCGGAGTCGAGGTCTCCCTCGTCGACGAGTCAGAGATGAGCGCCGGCGGTGAGGTTGCTCCCGCGGAGGCCATCGCCGGATCGGCGGAGTGAGGTCGAGATGGCCATCAGCTCACGCTCTGGAAAGAAGGCAAAAATCTCGGGCATCAACATCACGCCGATGGTGGATGTGATGCTCGTCCTTCTCGTCATCATGATGGTGTCGGCGAAATATATCGTCGCGCAGTCGTACCAAATCGAGCTCCCCAAAGTGGCGAGCCAAGGCGAGAGCGTCGCCTCGAATGTCGAAGTCATCATCACCTCAAAGGGTGAGTACGTTGTCGACGACTCGCCTCTCGCGGATGACGCCGCACTCAATGCGTATCTCGCCCAAGCGAGCGCTCGCGCCAATGACGTGAACCTCATCGTCCGTGCCGACGTGGAAGCCCGCCATGGCTCGGTCGTGCATGTGATCGACCTCGCGAAGCAGAACGGCATCTTCAAATTCGCCATCAACGTTCAACGTGATTAACACCCGAAAAAACAAGGCGGCGTCGCGGCTTATTCTCTTCGTGAGCCTTCTCCTTCACTTTGGAATTGGGGCTGCGGTTATGACCGTCGAGTCTCCGAAGGCTGAAGAGTTCGTCTCCATCCGCATGGAAGAAAGCGAACGTGAGAAGGAGGAGGAGAAGAAAGAAGAGCCCCCGCCTCCTCCGCCGCCCCCGCCGCCCCCACCGGAGCGGCCGCGTGAACGGCCTAAGGCGCCACCCGCTTCCGAGGAGCCCGCCGAGGAGACGCCTCCGGAACCCGAGCCCGCCGATCCGCCGCCCGCCCCCACCGCGCTCGGGGAAGAATTCGCCGGGTTTCAGGATCTCGGTGGGCTGGCCCTCGAAGGTTCGGGCGGGGCAGGGCTGGCTGTGAGGCCCGCCACGCCGAAGCCGCCGCGGCGCGCTCAACCGAGGCCGGCAGAGCAAAAACCGAAGCGTCGCGCACTCGCTCCAAAGGCTGAGGATGCGGGATGCACCGAAAAACCGACTCGTCCCAAACCCATCACGATGGTTGGTGCCGACTATCCCGAACGGGCCCGTGAGGCCGAGGTCGAAGGAGTGGTGCGCGTGACCGTTCAAATCAATGAGCGTGGTGAAGTGACTGGAGCCCGCGTCGCACGTGGCCTCGGCTTCGGCCTCGATGAAGCCGCAGTTGCTGCCGCTCGGCAGTGGACCTTTGAACCCGCGCTCCGCTGCGGAAAGCCGACCGCGACGAGCGTCACCCTCGGGATGCGCTTTGCGCTTGGAGGATAAAAAGTGCTTACGAAGAAGTACCAAACTCCGGCGCTTCTCCTCGTCGCCGCAACGGTCCTCGGTGCCATGATACCCGCGCTGGGTGCCGCACAGCCGACGATCGAGCCCCCCGCCATCCTCGAATTCGTCGCGGCAGAGTTTCCCGAATCCGAACGCGAAAACAGCGAGGGTGCCACCGTCCTTCTTCAGATCGCCATCTCAGAGGAGGGTGAAGTTGTCGGCATCGCGATCCTCGAATCCGCTGGGGAAGCCTTCGATCGCTCCGCCATCGAAGCGGTGAAGCAGTTTCGGTTCTCTCCGGCGAAGCGCGACGGTGTGCCCATCCCCGTGCGCATCGAATACGCCTACGATTTCGTGATTCACGAGGAAGAGATCGAGATCACGACGGCGACGATCCTTGGGACGGTGGTCGATCGAAATGGCGGTGAGCGCGTCGAAGGCGCCGTGCTCGAGCTCGACGATGGAACGCGGGTCATCACCGATGAAGAAGGCCGCTTCGCCTTCGAGGAGATCGAGCCAGGCGCGCGCACGATCACCATTTCAGGTGATTTCATCCGTCCGGTCTCTGCAACGGAAGAGGTCGTCGCCGGAGAGCGACTTGAGGTTGTCTACGAGGTGAGCCTCGAAGAAGAGGACGATGAGGACGACGATCTCGATTTCGAGTTTGTGGTCACGGCGCCCCGTATTCGCCGGCAAGTTGTCGCGACGGAAATCTCGGCAACCGAGGGTCGTCGAGTGCCCGGGACCCAAGGTGACGTCCTCAAAGTGGTTGAGAATCTTCCCGGCGTCGCTCGCGCCGCGGCTGGCTCTTCCGCACTCGTCGTTTGGGGCGCGGCTCCGGAAGATACGCGCACCTATGTCGACGGCATCCACATCCCTCGCCTCTATCACGATGGAGGATTTCGATCCGTCCTCCACTCCGATATGGTGCGTTCGGTCGAGCTCATCCCAGGCGGATACGCGCCGCCTTTCGGACGGGGCATCGGCGGAATCGTACGCGTTCGACAGCGGCCGCTGGACGAGGACGGCTTTCACGGAAGCGTCTCGTTGGACGTGATCGACGCGGCTGCCTCGATTCGCGCAAAACTGGGCAAGAAGGTTCATCTCGCTGCCTCCTTCCGCCGAAGTCATCTCGACTCCGTCGCGAATCTCGTGAGCAAGGACGATGTCCGCGACATCATCCCGATCCCTCGCTACTACGACGGCCAGCTCCGCCTTCAGTACACGCTCGGCGAAAACGAGCGCCTCGAAATCGGAGGGATCGCTTCTTCGGATCGCATTGATCGTACCGTCGTGAATTCGGATCCCGCGCTCACATCGCGCGATTCACGCGGGATGGATTTCTTCCGGGTCTATCTCCGATACGAAAAGCAAAAAGAAGATCTCGGGACCATCTCCTTCCTTCAATATTACGGACAGGATCGACGGAGCCTTTTGAACCGCTTCGGCGGTGTTCCGACCCATATCGACAACAACTCGAATATCGTCGGCCTCCGCACGAGCTGGTCATCCAAGCTCCACGAGCGCGTAGCGCTCGAGGTTGGGCTTGACGCAGAGATCCTCTCCGCCGATCTGAGCCGCGGCGGTGCCGTCGGCGCCCCCCCGCGCGAAGGTGACGCTCGCGTCTTCGGGCAAGCCCCCGCGGATCGCATCGGCTCGGATGAATGGAGTGCCCTCATTGCGAGCGCGGGGGTGTACGCCTCAGTTGCAATCAACCTTTGGGAGGATCGCCTTCGGATCCTACCCGGGTTTCGTCTCGAGCCCTACATCACGCGATCGAGCCGTGCGGTTCCTTCGGCGGGCGATGGCCCCGGAGCCGGAACACAGCGCTACGATCTCGCAATCGAACCTCGTCTCAGCGTCCTCCTGAAGGCGAATGATTGGCTCGGGTTCAAAGCGGCGATTGGGCGGTACCACCAACCGCCCGCTGCCGAGGATCTCTCCGCCGTATTCGGCACCCCGACCCTCGGGCCGGCGCGCTCTGCGCACTATCTTCTCGGCGCGAACATTCGCCTGATGGAGAAGATGAACCTCGAGCTGAACGGCTTCTACACCTATTCGGATAAGCTCGTCTGGAGGAGTGTGGCCGAGCAACCCTTCCTCGCTCAAGCGCTTGAACAGAACGCGGTCGGGCGCAGCTATGGAGGCCAGGCGCTTCTTCGCATTGAAAAGATCGGACCCTTTTTCGGTTGGCTGAGCTATACCCTCTCGCGCTCCGAGCGAAAGGACGTGCCCAGCCTCGATTGGAGGCGTTTCGATTACGATCAGACCCACAACCTTACGGCGCTCGGCTCCTTCGATTTGGGGAAGGGTTTCGAGGCGGGCTTCCGTGTGCGTTATTCGACGGGTTATCCGCGGACGCCTGTGATCGGCTCCTACTACGATGCCACCGCAGATCTCTATCAGCCGATCTTCGGTACGCGAAACTCGATCCGTATTCCGGCGTTTGTCTCGCTCGATATCCGCGGCGCCAAGAGCTTCAAGATCGGCGAGTACATCCGCGGCGAGGTCTTCCTCGAAATCCAGAATCTGATGAACCGCCGAAATCCCGAGGAGCTCGTCTACAACCCGACTTATACGCAACACGACTACATCTCGGGCTTCCCGATCCTCTCGGTCTTCGGTGCGCGAGCGGAGTGGTGAGATTCATGAGCCTCAACCGAATCTTTGGACGCATCCCTTTCCTCGCTCTCGTACTCGGCGCCATCGGATGCGCGCCCGAGCTCGACGATCGTCTCTATCTTCTCGACGAGCCGCGGATCCTCGCGATCCGCGCTGAGCCCGCCGAAGCGCGTCCCGGCGAGACCGTCCGCTACCGAGCGCTGCTTGCGGGTGAAGCTGGCGCGATCGACGACACCATCGAATGGGCCTTCTGCAATCAGCGTACGCCCCTCTCTTCGCTCGGCTCCGTTCATCCAAACTGTGCGCGCGAGTCGGATCCGGCGCTCGAAGAGTTTGGGAGTGCGTCGCTCGAGGCCGAGGGTGCTCTTCCAGGTCTTGGATGCCGGATCTTCGGTCCCGAGATCCCGGCGCCGCTCCCCGACGAGCCGCCCGGTCGCCCGTTCGATCCGGATGGTACGACGGGCTATTTTCAGCCCGTCCGAGCGATGTTCTTCGTAGAGGATGAGCCCCGTTTTGCTTTCCAAAAGACGCGCATCTTCTGCGGCATCGGGGTCGGCTCCGCGGACGATCGCATCGCGTTCAATAGACGCTATCGGATGAACACGAACCCCGATCTTTCTAGTGTCAAGATCTACAAGGGCGAGGACCTCCTCCTTACGCGGGTGCTCGGTGAAAACCAAACCGAGATCCCGACGGTCGATCGCTCCGCCGCGCTCCGAGTCGTGGTGGAGTGGCCCCATTGTCCAGATCGCATCGACGATCTCGAGCCCGGCGGCTGCAACGGAGCGGAGCCATTCATCTATTACGATCAGGAGGATCTCTCCCTCGTCGAACGCCGAGAAGCGATGCGCGTCGCTTGGTATTCGACCGGTGGATTCTTCGAGTTCGATCGCACAGGGCGCGATCATGGTGAAGAAGAGCGGGACTCGGAGAACCTGCTCTACCTCGATGGAATCGAGGAAGAGAGGCGGGTGCATATCTATGCCGTCGTCCGCGATGAGCGCGGTGGGATCGGCTTCATCGACGCAGCGATCGACGTGAAGTGAAACGGAGGCTTATCCGAATTTTTCTTGAATCGTTTTCCTTCGTCCCGCGTTCCTCTCTCTGAACACGATGGGAATCCCCCCCCAACGCCACGAGCAAGGCAAGAACGCGCCAAGCAAGGGCAAGTAAACGAAGGAAAGAACGATGAAGAACAAAGCACTCTGGATGGCCGCCCTCACTCTCCTCGCCGCCCCTATGGCCTTCGCCGACGCCCAAGGGCAAGGCCCGCGCAATCGCTCGTCCGAGGCGAGAGCCGAAGGGTCGCGCCCACAGCCCCAGCCCATCACGCAGGCTCAATGGCTCGCACGCTCGGAGGCCCGATTCCAGCGCCTTGATCGTAATAACGATGGGCGCGTCACGGCCGAAGAGATGCGGGTGAGCTGTGAGGCGAAAGGCGCGAACCATTTCGCGAGGATGGATCGCGACGGTGATGGGCGGCTTAGCCGCGACGAGATGAAGCGGATGCCCGAAGCTCGATTCCAGGCCCTCGACGCGAACGGCGACGGCATTCTTACCCAAGAGGAGCTGTCGGCAAAGCGTGGGCAGCGCGGAAACCACTGCGAGCGCGCGGGCGGTTTTCTGACGAAGCTGGATCAGAACGGTGATGGCATCGTGACGCGCGATGAAGCCCGCGCCGCCTCGATCGCCCGCTTCGAGAAGATGGATAAGAATAACGACGGTGTGCTGACCCGCGATGAATTCCGCCGCGGAAAGCCCGGCAAGCGTGGCCCCCATCACCGCGGCCCGCATCCGGCGAAGCGCTCCCGCTGATCACTCCGCTGGGGATTTTTCCGAACCTTCCGCGGCTCCGCTTGTCACGGTGCCGCGGAAGGGTTATTTCGTGTTCTCAACCTCGGGTCTAAACATCACGCTCGGAGGGGGGCGGGCTCCGCTCCGGGCTGACCCGTCTCGATCCATGCGCCGTCCGCGCCGCGCGGGAAGGCGCCCCAACCACAGTGTTGAACGATGAACGCGAAGAACGAGCACCCTCAAGAGACGTTCGTGCAGCTGAGCACGCGCGCAAAGAATCGCCTCGAAGCGTTTCCCACCGGCTGGTTTGTGATCGCCTTCTCGGATGAGCTCAAGCCCGGCACCATCCTCTCGCGTAAGTTCATGGGGCAAGATCTCGTCGCCTATCGCACCGAAAGCGGTGACGCCGTCGTCTCCGATGCGTTTTGCCCGCATATGGGCGCGCATTTCGGTCATGGCGGGCGCGTCGAAGGTGAGGAGATCGTTTGCCCGTTTCACGGTTTCGCTTTTGGCCCCGAGGGGCAGTGCACCCGCACCGGATACGGCACCGCGCCTCCGCGTAAAGCCCGTTTGCGGATGTGGCACGTGCGCGAGCAGAACGGCATCGTCCTCGTCTGGCACCACGCTTCCTTTGCTCCGCCCACTTGGGAAGTCCCCGTTTTCGACGATTCAGGCTACTCCTCCCTCGCTCACCACGAATGGCATATCGAGGCGAATCCCTACGATACCGCTGAAAATAGCGTGGACATCGGGCATTTCGCCGCCGTTCATGGCTATTCAGACGTCGAGATGCTCTCGCCGCTCGAAACAGACGGTCCCTTCCTTACCGTGCGCTACGCGATGAAGCGCCCGGCGGGCATCTTTGGCCGTCGCGGGAAGATGCGCGCCGAATTCACCATCATCAAGTGGGGACTCGGCTTTTCGCTCGTCGAGGTGAGCGTGCCCGAGCACGGCCTGCGCTCACGCCATTACGTCTTCCCGACCGCGATGGACGAGCGCATGCTGAGCGCGAAAATCGCGATTCGTACCAAGGGAATGGAGCATCCGGAGAGCATTCATCCGCTCCTTCGCTTTGTCCCGAAGACGATCCTCCGCGAGGGCGTCCTCCGGGCCTCGATGATCGGCTACAAACACGACGTCTCCCAGGATTTCGAGATCTGGAAGAATAAGACCTCGATCGCTCGGCCCGCGCTCGCCGAAGGCGACGGGCCCATCTACGCCTATCGGAAATGGACCGAGCAATTTGACCCGCGGAATGAGGCGCGCGCGTAGGCTCGTCCGCCCGGAAACGCGCCGCGGTGTGCTCGTCCGCTTAGGGACAGCGAGCGTTGATGATGGAGACGGCGTCGAGATCGAAGACCCCAGCCGGCCCCTCCAGATCCTCTCGGTCCTGGATGCGGATATATCGAGCCTCGGCGACGCCGAGATCGGCAAGATCAAAGGCGTCGCCGCCGGCGAGCTCGGGATCGAGCGGATCGAGGCCATTATCAGGATGTGAATATACGATCCCGACGCCAGCGCAGGATCCGTAGTCGGGCCCATCTTGAGCCGCCGTGCACGGGAATTCGTGCCACGTGATGAGATCGTTGCTCACCGAAACAGTGGCCAGCTCGACGAAATGGGGCAGAGGGTTTTCGAAGACGATGAAATCAGGACCGGGCCCGTCGACGATGGCGTTGCCTTCAAACTCGACGATCACAAAGCCGCCGTTGCCGAGTGAGACGACTGAATACGCGTCGTTCGCCCGCGGCGGGCCATAGAGGGCCTCGGGGAAGCCCTCCTCTTGGTTGAAGTCCTGGCCCGGTCCGAAATGATAATCGACGACGTTCGTGATGAACCGTGCTCCTGGCTCCCGGCAATTCGGTGTTCGATCATCGATGTCGATTCCCGAGTCTTCGCGATCATCAGGAGGGAGCGA
The DNA here is from genome assembly GCA_012514415.1 of Sandaracinaceae bacterium. Taxonomy (GTDB): domain Bacteria; phylum Myxococcota_A; class Polyangia; order Polyangiales; family Houyiibacteriaceae; genus JAAYBZ01. The sequence goes on along the minus strand of JAAZAH010000287.1, from coordinate 2,623 downwards.
GGCGTCGCTCAGCCCGGCGTCTTCTAAAAATAGCGGAAGGGGATGGCTCTCATAGCAGCCAGCGAGAGTCAGCAGACCAAGCACGATGCCGTAGGGCTTCCTCATCGCGCCCTCGCATCCTTGATCGTATGGAGGGCAGACATCCTAGCTTCCAACGTGGCGCCCCCTCCGGATTGAAGAGCGGGATCGCTAACGCTCACTCTCTCTCGCGCGCTATGGCAGTGCTGCGCCATTGACGCTTCAGCGCTATGCCGGCTCATCGCACAATTCTCTGTCATCATCGATTCGCTCTCCATGTCTGGGTGTTCATCGCGCGAGCAGCGAAACAGACGTCGATGCGCACGCATCGCGCTCCAGCGCTCGCTCCGACCAGCACCCTCCCTCGGGGCTCTCTGGTCGCTTCAGCTCGCGGCTTTCTCTCCGCGGCTGAGCGCTGGCAGGTCTTCGGGCTCACGAGCGCTTCGGCCAAGGCCGGATCTCTAGCGCCCACCGCTTCCCGCCCTCGATGAGTGCAGTGCGCCGCGTGGGCTTCGTTCTCGCATACCGCTGCGGGGCAGCCCCGGATTTTCACCAGGTTCCCTATTCGCCCCGAGCGCGTGCTCAGGACACCAGCACGTCGATCAACTACTTTGGCGTGGACGCATAGTCAAACCGCCGGCTGAGGAGGAGCTCTCGCCATCGCTGCTCGCCTTGAGGGTGCTTACATTTTTTCGAGCTGATCTCGCGTCACCTCTCCGGGGTGCGCTGCAGTCCGGTTGACGGGGTGGCTCGGCTCGTCTAAGACCAGCCTCGCGAATGGGTCGAGCGCGGCGCGTCAGCGGCGTGACTCGGCAGGGCGGAGGAAGAGAAAATCCCTCGCCCGAAGGGAAGCCAGTGAGAATCTGGCGCGGACCCGCCACGGTGAGCGCGATCGATCTTCGATCGCCGAGCCCGACACCTACCTGCTCGCAACGACTCTGTACCGCATCGGGGATGGCGGTGGAGGCGAATGGCGGGGTGGTCCGTCCTTTGTCTCTTCGCTTTCTCCGATTTGAGAAAGCGAAGACAAAATGGAACCCCGAAAAAAGAGTGAGGCGCTGCGCTGGCTGTCGAGGAAGGCTTGGCGCGCGACGCTGCTCTCGATATGCGGCGCCCTCGTATTGGCCGCTTGCGCAGAGGATGGCGTGCCCGGCTCCGATGGCGCGGCAGGTAAAGACGCTCCGCATGTGCTCTTGGTGACGTCACCTGAGCCCGCTGGCGAGGAGTGTGAAGCCGGCGGTCATCGCATCGCCTCGGGCGCCGATCTAAATCGCGACGGCGCCTTGAGCGAGGACGAGGTCACGAGCGTCACCTTTGTTTGCCACGGAACCGATGGCGCTGCCGGCGCCTCGAGCCTCGTGAGGCTCAGCCGCATCCCCGCCGGTGATGCGTGTGATGCAGGTGGAGTCCGCGTCGAGCTCGGCCGGGACGTGAACCTGAACGGGATCCTTGACGATGACGAGGTCGACCACGACGCCACTCAATATCTCTGCGATCTCATCCCCGCGGCATGCAGTCTCCAGCGCGAGCTTCCCATCGCGGGCGACTATTCGGACTCGGCAGGCAACGAGCATTGGCTGCGCGCGACCACGACAGCGACGACGTATACGTTCGTCCCAGAAGGCGCGCCGACGCTTCAGAATCCGCCGCTCCTCTTCTCCATCGAGCGCGTCTGCTCCGATATGGATCGGCTCGTCCTCCGGGATGAAAATGGCTCCGTCGCTCATCTCGATTTTTTCGCAGCAGAGGGCGAGCTCCGCGTGTGCAGGCGCGGCGCGCCCGATATCCAAGGCGCGATCGACGCCGAATTTTCCGACTTTAACGATCTCGCGAGCGGCTGCGCTGGCGGATCCATTACCGTCTTGACGCTCGGAGGTGAGTGATGCGTAACCCTATTTTAAGAACACTCTCACTCTGCCTCGCGCTCATCGTGAGCGCCGCTTCGGTGGCGGCCCAAGGCTATCAGACCGAGCCTGGTTGGGCGCTTGAGCTCCCCAGCGATCCGGCGGGCGGCGGCTTCTTCACACTCGCGACCTCCTTCCCAGAGGAGAGCGCGGGATTCGTTGATGGCTACGCCTTGCCGGGGCGGATCTTAGCAGCGAGCGGGCGCACGCTCTTTCTTCAGGAGCGCTTTGGAACGAGCGACTTTTTTCCCGTCGCGACGACCTCCGAGAGCATGGATCCGAGCTTCATCGCGATCTCTCCTGATGGATCGCAGATCGCGGTCGGCGTAGGTTATTTTCAGCCGATCTATCTCGCGAGCGCGTCGCTATTGAGCCGGAGCGCGCCACCGAATATCTCGGCGCATCCCGAGGTTCGAGCTTTCGAGGCGAATTATTATGACGCCATCTGGCGCGACTCACGCTACCTGCTCCTGAACGCGGGCTGGTTCTCCGGGAGCGCGATCCTCATCCTCGACACGCAGGCCGATCCCCCCGCCGAACCAGTTCTCCTGCTTGAAGGGATCCCGGGCGCCTCAGCAGGGCTCGCGATCGACCACGATGGGAACGTCGTCACGGGCATCGGTTGGGATCCTGACGGAGCGCGTACGGGTGAGCTCGCCATCCTTCCCGCGGCGCTCGTTGAGGCCGCTATCGCAGATGAG
>JAAZAH010000286.1 GCA_012514415.1 Sandaracinaceae bacterium | reverse complement strand
GACCGGGCGGGCTGTCCGCAGGAGATCGCGCGAGGGGCGCGTATGCAAGTTGGAACACTGGTGAAGACGGTGAAAACGATCATGCGAAAGGCGAGGACATGAAGCACGGAGTCCCAACGGCGTCTCGGCCTCGAAAGACCGTCTCGCGCGAGCTCGGTCTCGCGCTCATCTCGATCGCTTCCTTGCTGTCCGCCTGCTCCTCGGGGCGCGTCATCGAAATCACGGCCAACGATCAGATGCAGTACAGCACCAACCGCTTCGAGGCGAAGACCGGTGAGAAGGTGATCTTGACCTTGAGGCACGTTGGACAGCTCCCGGTGACTTCAATGGGCCACAACCTCGTGATCCTCAATCAAGGGAGCGATATCGACGCCTTCGCGGCCGCGGCCATCGAAGCGGGAGAGGCGAGCGGCTACATCCCGGATCAATTCCGCTCCGAGATCGTCGCCCACACTGAGCTCATCGGTGGAGGCCAATCGACGAAGATCGAGTTCACGGCGCCGGAGCCTGGGACGTATCCGTTTCTGTGCTCGTTCCCCGCGCATGCAGCGGTGATGCGCGGGGAATTTGTCGTGAGTTCGCCCTAAGCGCTCCCATCGAGCCGCGCGCAAATAAAAAGCCCGCACCGTGATTGGTGCGGGCTTTTGGGGCGTCCCCACCCGGGTTCGAACCGGGGTTGCCGGCGTGAAAGGCCAGTGTCCTGGGCCACTAGACGATGGGGACAGGGTGGGCCGTATAGGAATCGAACCTATGACCGTTGGGTTAAAAGCCCACTGCTCTACCAGCTGAGCTAACGGCCCAAGTCGCGAATCCCTTCTGGAGCCTACCGTGATGGGTAGCTTAGCAATGAAACCTGGGTTTGCAATGCCTCGCCCGCGACACGCGCGGAAACTCCATCGGGAAGGGCTAGTTAACAGCCGAATCCGGTTGGGTCAAGTCCGCGTGTGTTTTTTGCGTCGAGCCTGCTCTTGCGCTGGCCTGATTTCGGGTTCAATGCCTTGATATGACGCGCGAAGAGCCAAGCAGCCGCCTCGCTCCACTGACAGACATCATGGACGCGTACCTGCGCCGCATCCTTCGCGCGCGGGTCTACGAGATCGCTGAAGAGACGCCGCTTGAGCTCGCCTCCGCGCTCTCCTCGCGCCTTGGCAATTCCATCTACCTGAAACGGGAAGATCAGCAGATCGTCCACAGCTTCAAGCTACGCGGCGCGTACAATAAAATGGTCTCGCTCAGCAAGGAGGAGCTTGAGCGCGGCGTGATCTGCTCTTCCGCGGGCAATCATGCTCAGGGCGTCGCACTTGCCGCCAAGCGCCTCGGGACGCATGCGGTGATCGTCATGCCCGAGACGACGCCTGAACTGAAGATCGAGGCGGTTCGCGCGCACGGCGCCGAGATCGTCTTGAGCGGCGATAGTTACTCCGACGCCTATGAGCGCGCGAAAGTTCTTCGCGAAGCGCGCGAGCTCGTCTTCATTCACCCTTTTGACGATCCCGAGGTGATCGCGGGGCAGGGGACGATCGCGGTCGAGATGCTCCGACAGGCACCACGCGATCTCGACGCGATCTTCGTCCCGATCGGCGGCGGTGGTTTGATCGCAGGCATCGCGGCCTATGTGAAGTCGATCCGCCCTGAGATCGCCATCATCGGCGTTCAAATGAGGGATTCGGATGCGATGCTCCGTTCGGTAAAGAGTGGAGCGCCGGTCGAGCTCGAGGAGGTGGGGCTCTTTTCGGATGGCACGGCGGTGAAGCGCGTCGGCGATGAAACGTTCGCGCTCGCCGCAGCGCTCGTCGATGAGTATGTGGTGGTCGATACCGACGCCGTCTGCGCGGCGATTCGCGATGTTTTCGAGGATACGCGCTCGATTGTCGAGCCGGCGGGCGCGATGGGAGTTGCTGCCATCAAGGCCTATATCGCCAAGACGGGCGCCTCGGAGAAGCGCTTTGCGACCATCACCTCTGGCGCGAATATGAACTTTGATCGGCTTCGCTTCGTGGCCGAGCGTGCCGAGGTGGGCGATACGCGTGAGGCGCTCTTTGCGGTCACCATCCCCGAGGAAAAAGGATCGTTTCGTCGGCTCGCATCGCTCATCGGTGCGCGCGCGATCACCGAATTCAACTATCGCTACGCCGATCGCGTTGAGGCCCATGTCTTCGTCGGCCTCTCCGTTCGAGGTCGGGGGGAGGCGGAGGCCATCCGCATGGAGCTCGAAGCGGCTGGACTCAAAGCGCGCGATCTCACCGACGATGAGCTCGCAAAGACGCACCTCAGGCATTTGGTCGGTGGCCGTCCGCCGCGAGAGGTCGAAGAGCGCCTCTTCCGTTTCGTTTTCCCAGAGCGCCCTGGCGCGCTCTTGCGCTTTCTAAATACGATGCGCGGCACCTTCAACATCAGCCTCTTTCATTACCGAAACCAAGGTGCGGACTATGGCCGCGCGCTCGTTGGGCTCGAGGTTCCTGAAAGCGCGCGAGGCGATCTGGATGAGTTTTTGAGGGCGCTCTCCTATCCCTACGAGGAGGAGACCGAAAACCCGATCTATCGCCTCTTTCTGCGCTGAGCGCGACGCGAACAGCCGCATCACGAACGTGACGGGGCTTCATTGGCTCTCGGAGTGAGGCCGGGGAGGCTCGGGCCGCCTCGAGCGTAGATCTAAGCGATGGTAACTCCTTGGGTGGAATCTGCCCCGCTCGCGATCCTCGTGGTCGAGGAGGGGGGACTCATCGGGGATCGCGCAGAGAGGATGCGGCGGGGAGGGCGGGCCCTTCATGTGCTCCGGCAGAACCGAGACGAAGATCCGGAGAGCTTTGCGAGGAGATGTAGAGCAAAGCTGCGGGAGCTTGAGGACGAGGGCGCGAGGATTGACGAGGCGGCTCTGATCGGCGGAGGAGTTCGGAGGCGCGCACGAACGCTTTCGAGAGCCGCACTTCTCCGTGCGCTTCTTGGACCGATGGTCCGACGCGGAGAGGGGCGCCTGATTCTTACGGGGCGAGAGGCGGACCGACGCGTGATGGAGAGCCTTGCCGAAATCGTGGGCGCTCAGATCGCCGACGGGATTGAGATCTATGCCGACTTCGATGAGCCATCAAAGGCCGAGCGCACGAGCGACGATCGCGCGCGTATGGCGCGTCCTTAGGTAAAAGCCGAGGGGGCGCGCATAATCGAGCCCGTCGTCCTGAAGCGGGCCGAGCACGCGATCTTGGGCGTCTCGACCTTTGGGACGGATCTGCACGATTTCGCCGAGGGAGCCGTCGATCGCTTCAAGCTCTTGGTTGGCGATGAGTTCTCCGAAAAGCTCCCAATCGCGGCGGATGACGGCGAGCTCGCCTTCATCGGGCGAATAAAAAAAACCAACGCCGAAGCGGCGATCGGCAAGCTCGGCCTCCCCTTCGATGGGCAGAAAGAAGACGCGGCGGAGCTTGTGATACAGGGGAGAGTCTTCGAATTCGAGCTCGATGATGTCGGGGAGCGGGACGGTGCAGACGAAGGTCGTCTCGAGGGGGCGACCGCGCGAATCGAGCGGGATGGTCTTGAGCTCCACCCTGAGTTCGATGAAATCGGGCTCGCTCCGATTCCCCGCATCGGCGCCGAGGGCGAGCTCAGCGAGGGTTCCAGCAAAGCCTTTGCCGCGTGCCGAACTTGGAGGAAGCGTGAGCCCCATCCGCTCGGCGAGCTCCCGGACGGTGAGGCCAGCGAGATCCCGTGCGCGCGCTTCGAGCTCGGCTTCGGTTCGGGGCGCTTCGCGAGGCTTTGGGGAGGATCTACGAAAGCTCACATCCCGCTCCGCGTTGGCGCGGCGCTCCAAAAAGCGCTTCGACTCGTCCTTCATGCGCGCTCATCGAAGTTCGCCAATATGCCTGCCGAAGATCCGCTCGATGGAAGACAGGAGCTCGTCATTGGGTTCGACGCGAAGGCCGAGATCGCGGAGCTCAACGGCATAGGCTTGCTCGGGATCTTCGAGCCTTAGCTGGACGGCGCACGAGCCGGGATGGCGTTCGAGCTCGACGCGCAGCTCCGTGAGCGTGCGCCGATCGACTTCCTCGAGAGGAAGGGCAAGGCGGAGGTAGCGCGCCTTCTTGGAGAGGGCGAGCGCGAGCGGCTCAACCCCTAGGAGCAGGAGCTTTCCCTCGCGCTTCTCGTCATCGTCAGCGTCTCGCTGATATTCGACGCGCGCGCGGCCATGAACGAGGATCGGTTCGCCCGAGCGGAGGATCTCGCGCACGCCGGGCGCTTCGAGTGCGGCAGGACGGACGATGACTTCGACCTGGCCGTGTGCATCTTCAAGCTGAAAATAGGCGATGGGATCGCCCGAACGCGTTCTCATTTCGCGGTATTGCTCAACGAGCCCGGCGAGCGTCACTTCGCCGCGTGAAAGTCCGGTGCGGACAGCCGCCGTATCGGCGTTGGCAAAGCGCTTCAGCTCACGCGCGTAGCGATCGAGGGGATGGCCGCTGACGTAAAATCCGAGCGAGGCGCGCTCTCGGGCGAGGGTCTCGCGAGAGCCCCAATTCGGGATATCGGCAAAGACGGCGGCACTCCGCGCGGCTGCGGGCGCATCGTCAGAGGCGCCGCCCCCGCCAAAGAGATCGAAGAGGTTCGTTTGACCGCTCTCCTTTTCGGCGGCGCGCTTCTTTCCAGCTTAGATCGCCCTGGGAATCGCCTCGAAGGCGGCGGCACGATGCGCGCCGAGGGCGGCGTGGACTTCATCGAAAGCGCCGCTTTGGACAAGCGCTTCGATCACGTTCTTATTGACGCGTCTGAGATCGACCCGTTCGGCAAAATCGAAAAGATCGGTGAAGGGGCCACCTCCCTCCTCCGTGCTTTCGCGCACCTCGAAGACGGCTTCGATCGCCGCGGCTCCGACACCTTTGATCGCCCCAAGGCCAAAGCGGATGCGCGGCTCGTAAGGATCGACGAAACGCCCGTCCTGTGAAGCAGGGCGTCCGGGAGCGCGCTTTTCTCCGTCGCCTTCGGGACGTTCGTAGACGACCGTGAAATCGAGGGCGCTTTGGTTGATGTCGGGAGGGAGAACGGCGATGCCCATGGAGCGGGCTTCGTTCACCCCGGCGACAACGTTTTCGATTTTATCTTTATCGACGCTGAGCGCCGCGCACATGAACTCGGCTGGATAATGCGCCTTGAGATAGGCCGTTTGATAGGTGAGAAGGGCGTACGCTGCCGAGTGGCTCTTGTTGAAGCCATACCCCGCGAAATTCGCCATGAGATCAAAGATCTCAGCGGCCTTCTCCTCGTCATGCCCGAGTTTCTTCGCACCGGCGACGAAGATGGCTTTCTGCTCGGCCATCTCGTCTTCCTTCTTTTTTCCCATCGCGCGGCGGAGGAGATCGGCGCCACCGAGGGTATAGCCTCCCATCTCGCGCGCGATCTGCATGACCTGCTCCTGATAGACGATCGCCCCGAGCGTTGGACGGAGGATGGGTTCGAGCGCCGGATGCGGATAGCGAACCTCTTGCCTCCCCCGCTTTCGTTCGGCGAACTCGGTGTGCATCTTCGCGCCCATCGGGCCCGGTCGATAGAGGGCGACGGCGGCGACGATGTCTTCGAAATTGTCGGGGCGCATATGCTTGAAGAGCTGCTGCATGCCCGAAGACTCAAGCTGGAAGACATTGGCCGTTTCGCCGGATTGAAGGAGCGCGAAGGTCGCGGCGTCGTCGAGCGGGAGGAGATCGAGGTCGAGCGGATTGTCTGCGCGATCGGGGCGCGCGTTGACAAGCCGCACGGCAATGTCGATGACAGTGAGCGTTTTGAGACCGAGGAAATCGAATTTGACGAGCCCGGCCGCTTCGACATCGTCTTTGTGATATTGCGTGACGAGCGTGCCTTCGTCGGGGCAGAAGACCGGGACGTGATCCCAGATCGGCCCCTCCGAGATCACGACGCCTGCGGCGTGCATGCCGGCGTGACGCGTGAGGTTTTCGAGGTCGCGCGCCGTCTCGATGACGCTCCGGACTTCGGGTTCGTTCTCGACGCGGATCGCGAGGTCGCGCGATTCCGAGAGCGCCTGATCGATCGAGACCGTTTTTCCGCCCACCGGGTCGGGGATGAGCTTGGCGAGCATCGCTCCGTCCTGAGGCGGAAGGCCCATGATGCGCGCGACGTCTCGTACGACGCTCTTGCTCTTGAGCTGGTGGAACGTGGCGATCTGTCCAACGGAATATCGGCCGAATTTTTCGCGGACGTAATCGATGACGCGCTCTCGTCCCGTCGTACAGAAGTCGATATCGAAATCGGGCATCGAGACGCGCTCGGGGTTGAGGAAGCGCTCGAAGAAGAGATCGTAGGGGATGGGATCGAGGTTGGTGATGCGGAGCGCATAGGCGACGAGCGAGCCCGCTCCGGAGCCACGACCGGGACCGACCGGGATCGACTGCTCCTTCGCCCAGTTGATGAAGTCGTGGACGATGAGGAAATAGCCCGGAAACCCCATCCCGCAGATGATGTCGAGCTCCTCGTTGAGGCGCGCCGTGTAGCGCTCACGATCGAGCGTTTCGCCCTTAAGCTCGGCCTCTTTGAAGCGGCGCTCGAGGCCCTCGTGCGAGAGTTTGCGAAAATAGCTCTCTTCGGTTTCGCCCTCAGGCACGGGGAAATGTGGCAGCTTCGGCGGATGAAGCGGCGTGGCCTTACCGGCACAGCGCTCCGCGATTTTCAGGGTGTTTTCGAGTGCTTCGGGGTGGTCGGAAAAGAGCGCCGCCATCTCCTCGTACGTCTTGAAGTACATCTCGGAGCTCTGGTGGTGAAGCGGCGTCATCTCGTGGATGGTGCGTGAGACTCCGATGCATAGGAGCGCGAGCTGGCTTTTCGCCTTCTCCTTCTCCATGAAGTGGACGCAGTTGGTCGCAACGAGGGGCAGGCCGAGATCGCGCGCCAGATCGACGAGGATGGCGTTGAGCGGCGCGTTTTCGGGAAAGCCGTGATCTTCGAGTTCAACGAAGAGATGATTGGGGCCGTAAATGGCGAGGAGGCGCGCGAGTGCGGCGCGTCCTGCCTCAGGGCCTTTTTGAAGGATGGCTTGCGGGACGATGCCGGCCATGCACGCGGTGAGGCAGATCACGCCTTCGCGGTGCTCGGCGAGCAGCTCATAATCGGCGCGCGGTTCGCCGCGATAGAGTCCCTCGACCCACGCGCGGCTGATGATGCGAACGATGTTCTGATAGCCCTCTTGGCTCTCGGCGAGGAGGACGAGATGAGGCGCCGGCATCTCTCGCTGCTCGCGCCGATCGCCATCGACGACGGCGATCTCGGCGCCGAGGATCGGCTTTACCTTCTTTCCGCGACATGCGTTTACGAGCTGAACCGCGGCGTGCATATTTCCGCGATCGGTAATCGCAACGGCGGGCATTCCGGCGGCTTCGACCGCGGCGACCAGCTCGTTCACGCGCAGCGCCCCTTCGAGCATTGTGTATTCGCTATGGACGTGGAGGTGAACGAACGACCGGCTCATGCGCGGGAAGATAGCAGATGGAGCGGCGAGGGCTGTGAGCTGAATCTCACTTGGTGGAAGGAGGCAGCGGGCTTGTGAAAACTTAAAGGCGTCGAAGTGAGGGGATCGACCTTCTCTCCTCCGCCGTCAAGCAACGAGTCCGCGCGAAATGCCGCGAAAAGCGCGAGATCAGAAAATCCGTTTGAGGCGGAGGCGAAATTTTGACTGTTTCCGAAAGTCTCTCGAGCACCACTTCCGCAAAAAAAAAGACTGGATTTTTGGATAGAATCATCGCAATCCTCATCCCGATGAATACTTCACTTTCCTACACCCTGAGATGCCTATTGATCGGCGCAATCTCCCTCGGATCCATCGCGTGTTCGAGCGCAGAGGTCTCCCTTTCCGAAGGGGAGAGTCATGTGACCTTGCGCCTTAGCGGAGGGACACTCGCGGAGCCGATCGAGTTCGATGGCACTAGTGATACGCTCCGTTTTTACGCTTACTCCGAGGTGAGCGTGATGGGCGAGGTGCGCATTCCCAGTAGCGATGGTGCTTACGAGCTCGCTCGCGTGAACATGAGCATCCCCTCACTCGAAGAGCGCGTTTATGAGCTCGATCGCTTTAGCCCCGACGTGAACATTGACGGGTTCACGAATGATGAGGGAAAGACGATCTCGCACTCTTTCCGGCCAATCGAGGGTGAGGGCGGCACGCTCGAGGTCCTCGAACGGAGCGAGCAACGACTCCACCTGAAGTTCGACACCAAAGTCGCCCCGCTCACGATCGGCTATAAAGATCTCGTCTTTCACATGACGGGCGAGATCACCATCCAAAAATAGCCTCCGCGGCTACGCGGGCGGACCCGAGGCTCCGCAGCCTGCCCAAAAGGCACCGATCGCGTCGCCTCATTGCTGCGGCTGAGGACGACGCCGCTGCCCATCGCCTTTGCGTTCTCGGATCCGGCCCCCAAAGGTCGATCTGGGATAGAAATCCTCGAGAAATTTGCTAAGACGGCTCGATAATGGACCGATACGACCCTTCCGTCATTGAGCCGAAATGGCAAGCCTATTGGGACGAGAGAAAGACCTTCAAGACGCCCGAGACACCGAGGAGCGAGAAGAAGGCGTATATCCTCGACATGTTCCCCTATCCGAGCGGATCGGGGCTCCACGTCGGCCATCCGGAGGGCTATACGGCGACCGATATCGTCGCGCGCTATAAGAGGGCGCGGGGATATGACGTGCTCCATCCGATGGGGTGGGATGCGTTCGGTCTCCCGGCCGAGCAGCACGCGATCCAAACAGGCACGCACCCTCGCGTCACGACCCAAGAGAATATCGCCACGTTCAAGCGTCAGCTGAAGATGCTTGGCTTCTCTTACGATTGGGATCGCGAGATCGACACGACCGATCCTGCCTACGTCCGCTGGACGCAGTGGATCTTCCTCGAGCTCTTCGAGCGCGGTCTTGCCTACCAGAGTGAGGTCCCCGTCAACTGGTGTCCGGCGCTCGGCACCGTCCTTGCCAACGAAGAGATCATAAACGGACTGAGTGAGCGCGGTGGTCACCCCGTGGTGCGGATTCCCATCCGCCAGTGGATGCTGCGCATCACCGAATACGCCGATAAGCTCCTCGAGGGCCTCGATCTCACCGAATGGCCGAGCTCGACGCGGACGATGCAGATCGAGTGGATCGGCCGAAGTGAAGGCGCGCAGGTTCGCTTTGAGACCGTGGATGGCGGCGACTCCGTCGAGGTGTATACGACGCGGCCGGATACGCTCCTTGGCTGCACGTTCGTCGTGCTCGCACCCGAGCATCCCCTCGTCGAAAAGCTCACGAGTGAGGCGAAGCGCGCCGAGGTTGAAGCCTACGTCGCCGCGGCAAAGGCAAAGAGCGAGCGGGATCGGCAGGCGAGCAAAGAAAAGACGGGCGTGTTCACCGGCGGCTACGTGGTCAACCCGGTGAATGGGGAAAAGATCCCGGTCTATATCGCTGATTACGTCCTCGCCGGCTATGGCACGGGTGCGATCATGGCCGTTCCCGCGCACGATCAGCGCGACTTCGAGTTTGCAAAGGCGCACGGTCTTCCGATCCGCGAGGTCGTTTCGAAGGATGGCAACCCTTCGCGCGAGCCCCTTGAGGAAGCGATGATCGAGGAAGGAATCGCGGTGAACTCGGGCCCTTACAACGGTCTTAAGACGGCCGAGTTCAAAGCGAAAATCATTGAAGATCTTCAGACGAGCGGGAAGGGCGAGCGCCGCGTCGAGACCAAACTGCGCGATTGGGTCTTCAGCCGCCAGCGTTATTGGGGTGAGCCGATCCCGATCTATTTCCCTGTCGAGACGGAGGGCGATCCGCGAAAGGGCGATCCCTACACCATCGACTATTCAAAGCCGATGCCCGTGCCGCGGGAGGAGCTTCCCCTCGAACTCCCCGAGCTCGATGATTTTCGGCCGGGTGAAGATCCCGAGGGCGTCCTCGCTCGCGCCGTCGAGTGGCGCTTCTTTGAACGAGACGGAAAATTCTACGCGCGAGAGACCAACACGATGCCGCAATGGGCGGGCTCATGTTGGTATTATCTCCGCTTCATCGATCCGCATAACGATAAGGAACCCTTCTCGCAAGAGGCCGCGAAGCGCTGGCTCCCGGTCGATCTCTATGTAGGCGGTGCCGAGCACGCGGTTCTTCACCTCCTTTACGCGCGCTTCTGGCATAAGGTGCTTTACGATGCGGGCATCGTGCCCGTGCCCGAGCCCTTCCAAAAGCTCGTCCACCAAGGCATGATTCTTGGCGAGATCGAGTACACGGCCTTTCGCCGTCCATCGGGCGAGCTCGTGAGTGCGCGCGAGGTGAAGTCGACCGCCGATGGCGAGATCCACGAGCCGAGTGGTGCGCCGGTGACGCGCGAAAAGGTTGACTCCGCAAGAGCCAAGAAGGATGAGCGCGGCGAGTGGGTGCTCGCAAGCGATCCCTCGATCGCGCTCGAGGCGCGCGCGCACAAGATGAGCAAGAGCCGCGGCAATGTCGTGAACCCGGACGAGATCGTGCGCGAGTTCGGTGCGGATGCGATGCGCGTCTACGAGATGTTCATGGGCCCTCTCGAGGCGACGAAGCCGTGGAATACGGCGAGCATCGGCGGGGTACGTCGTTTTCTCGATCGCGCCTACCAGATCGCCAAAAAGAGCGATGCGTCAGCCGAGGCTTCGCCCGAGCTTCTCCAGCTCCTCCACCAGACCATCCGCAAGGTGACGGACGATATCGAGGCGCTTCATTTCAATACGGCGATCAGCGCGCTCATGGTCCTGTCCAATGAGCTGAACCGTTTGAACGCCGTGCCGAAAGAGGCGGTCTCGATCTTCGCACGCCTCCTCCATCCCTTCGCGCCGCACCTCGGTGAAGAGATCTGGGCGATGCTCGGCCATGGGGAGAGCGTGCAATTTGCCGATTGGCCTGAATACGATGCCTCGCTCGCCGAGCGCTCCGAGGTGGAGATCCCAGTTCAGATCCTCGGCAAGGTGCGCGGCCGGATCACCATCGCGAAGGATGCCGACCAAGAGCAGGCGCTCGCTCGCGCGAAGGAGCTCCCGCAGATTTTGTCACAGCTCGAAGGTAAGACGATCAGGAAGGTGATCTATGTCCCTGGACGGATCCTCAACCTGATTGTTGGCTGATGAAGCGACTCAAGATCGTTCATTTCGCGCTCGCGCTCCTCTTTACGGCTTGCTCCGGGAAGGAGAAGCAGCTCCAAGACACCCTCGCCATCAGCGAGAACGCCGCGGAGCTCCGCTGTCTTACGGCCGGAGCCGAGGTAGCGCGCGAGCTCGAGGCCGTGGCGTTCAGCCATCGCGATCTATGTCTCGGGCTGGTCGAAAGCGGCCGGCTCTATCCGAAGGGCGCGAATCATCTCCGTTTTGCGAGCTGGAATGTCCGCTTCTTTCCAGATGGCGGCCCCCGAGGGCCTCACCGACCGACCGATGTGGAGTGGCTCGCGTGCTCCATTGCTTTCCTCCAGGTCGATCTCCTCGCCGTTCAAGAATTCCTCGCCCCCGTTCGCGCCAACCAAGCGCGCATCGGGGCGAAGTATGCGGAGCTGATCGGTTCTTTGAATCGGCTTACCGGCGGGGATTGGGCGCTCGATCTCGACGATTGCGAGCCGAACCGGACCGACCGACAGCACGTCGGGCTTCTCTACAACCGCGAGACGCTGGATGTGTCGCAGGTGAGACAGATCGGGTCGATGAATCCGGATGGCGGCTGTCGTCATCTGCGTCCCGGCCTCGCCGCGACCGTCAGAGGTAAGGGCGGCCTCGATCTGCACGTCGTCTCCTTTCATGCGAAGGCTTATGCCGACGAGCGTAGTCGTGCGCGGCGCCAAGCGGTTTACGATGCGCTGCCCGAGATCGTCCGCGAGATCCGCGCCGGGAGCAAGGAGCGGGATCTGCTCATTCTTGGCGATTTTAATACGGTCGGCTGCCGTGAATGCGCGAAGGGGGAGAGCCCCGCCGAGGAGATCGCCACGCTTGCGCGCGCGGCCGAATCGGCCGGACTTCGTCTCGTCGACGCCGCTCCCGAATGCACGCACTATTGGGATCGCGAAGGGAGCTTCGAAGCCATCGACCATATTCTCGCGGACGCTGAGATGCGCGAGCTCGCAGGGAGCGTGAGGCGGAGCGGGTTCTGCGGAGGCTATGATTGCGCCTACCACGGCGGCCCGTCCCATGCTGCGCTAAGTGATCATTGTCCCCTCCTCATCGATCTCGTCGATGAGGATCGCGATCCTTGAGCGGCCCCCTCAGGTCGAGTCGGCTCCTGCTGGGGGGACGACGCCGCCGTTTCGAGTCCGAGCTTTCGCGTGTCAGCAGCGGCAAAAGTGGTGAGCGATCTCGAGGTGAGCGTTCAAGGAGTGACTCAAGGGAGAAGGGCTCGGGATCGGAGCGATACGGCATCCGATAGATCGCGCGAAGGTCGGCTTCCGCTTTTTTATGGAGTGGATTGAAGCCCCACGGAGCCTCTTGCGACACGTCGTCGAGGCTTGCGTAGGTGCGCCAAATGAAGAAGCCGGCAAAATAGGGCTCGCGGATGAACGTGTCAAGAACGATACGGAGTGCGCGTGCTTGCTCCTCCTCGTCGACCATCACGCCCGGCAGATCTTCGGGCCAAGTCCATGGGTCGACACCCGCAAAGCGCCGAGTGGTATAGCCGACCTCCACGAAGAGGATGGGCTTTTCGACGCGTTGGGCGAATTCACCGAGACGCGTCGCCCACCGCGCCGCCCCTTTTTGATAATCCTCATCGGTTGCAGCGGCTCGGCTTCGCGCGAGCGGGTAAAAGGCGTTGATACCTACGAGATCGAGCTCATCCCAAAAGGAGACGAGGTCGATCTCATCCCAGTTGGCGCTATAAGTGAGTAGGCCCGGGTAAAAGCTTCGGATCTCGCGGATGAGCTCGGACCAGAACTCGGGGAAGCGCCCTGAAAAACTCTTGCACTCGACGCCGATCGAGAGCGCATCGGCACCTGCTTCGCTCGCGTTTCGAGCCCACGCGAGGACAAACTTTCGGTAGTTTTCGAGATAACGGGCCCAGCGTTCTTCCGACCCCGGATCGATCTCGCCTCTCCATCCGCCGCGCTCAACCCAGAGATGCGGGATGAGCATCACCTTGAGGTTGCGCGCATGCGCCGCGTGAATGAAGCGCTGGATCGCCTCACGATTCTCTTCGTACGGCGCCTCGAAATCCATCAGGATCTCGGTCGAATCAAGGCTCCATATGCGGCCAAAGGGGGTGATGGAGATCCAGTTCACGCCCATGCCGACAAGGTAGTCGAGCAGTTCTTCACTTGCTGGACTGCCGTATCCGCGTCCTGGATTGAGCGAATTTTCGATCGGACCCACGGTCATCCCGCGAAAGCCGCTTAAACGCTCAGCGCTCGCCTCTCGGATGCCGAGGGAGGCGAGCGCGATCGAGAATAAGGCCGCGGAGAGGGCCAAGCGCTTCATGGAGACTCAGGCTCCGGTGCCGCTCTTTTTTAGTTCGGAAAGGACCAGCTTCGCGACCGCTTTGAGCGTCTCGAAGACTCCCTCGCCGGTTGCCGCCACGGCTTCAAAATCCGGCACGCCGTTTGGGTTCAGCGCCGCGCGCAGCTCCTCCACCGAGGCGATC
This sequence comes from Sandaracinaceae bacterium, assembly GCA_012514415.1. Taxonomy (GTDB): domain Bacteria; phylum Myxococcota_A; class Polyangia; order Polyangiales; family Houyiibacteriaceae; genus JAAYBZ01. The sequence goes on along the minus strand of JAAZAH010000286.1, from coordinate 419 downwards.
GCGGGCATATCGCGCTTATTGTATTGGATCACGAAAGGGATCTTATCGAGATCGTAGCCTTGCTCGGCGAGGTTATGCCGAAGGTTCTCAAGCGATTCGATATTGGCGTCCATCCGCGCGATTTGGGAATCGGCGACGAAGACGACCCCGTCTACACCCTTCAAGATCAGCTTTCGGCTCGCATCGTAGAAGACCTGGCCGGGCACAGTGTAGAGGTGGAAGCGCGTTTTGAACCCGCGGATCTCGCCGAGCGCGAGCGGGAGGAAGTCGAAGAAGAGAGTCCGCTCGGTTTCGGTTGCGAGCGAAATCATCTTCCCCTTCGCCTCAGGGTTTGTCTTCGTGTAGATGTACTGCAGATTCGTCGTCTTCCCGCAGAGGCCGGGGCCGTAGTAGACGATCTTGCAGTTGATCTCGCGGCT
>JAAZAH010000285.1 GCA_012514415.1 Sandaracinaceae bacterium | reverse complement strand
CGAGATGGAGTGAAGAGCGCGCTCGGGCGGCTCCTTCCGGATTGCGCGGAGTGAGCTGAGGGCTTCTTTAAGAGCGAACTGTTCGCCCGAAAAACCAGTGACGAAGCGGCCACCGCGGATCTCGCCGCGTGCTTCGAGGCGGTGAAAGACGCGGAGGAGATCGCGCCATGGCGGAAGACCGGGCTCGCGCTCGACAAGGCGACGAAAGACCACGCCCCAGCGTCGGAGCAGTGTCCACGCGAGGGCCTCGAGATCGACAGGAGCGTTCGAGCGCCGGATCGCGCTGAAGCGGCCACCGACGCTGAGTCCGGGATCGTGGCGATAGCGTCGATTTCGGCGCCGCTTCTCGCTCGGAAGTAGAAGCGTGCGTATCGCCGCGAATGAATCCGCGCTGATCGCGCCGCGTGCAATGGCCTTGCCGATGGCCTCTTCAAGCGCGCTCGGTAACAGCCCGCTCGCCTCGCGCAACTCATCGAAGATGAGTGCGCCCTCGCGGCTCAAGATGTCGACGATCAAGCTTCCGCTTGGGCTCAGCGGGGGTGCGCTTTCGCTTTCCTCGCGATCGCTCCGAAGAAAGAGTGCGCGATCCTCGCGGAGCATGAAGGCAAGCGGGGTCGTACGAATGGGCGCCGTCTTTCGCGCGCGGCCGCTCGGGTTCGAATCGCCCTTCTGTACGCGCGTCCTCGCGAAGAGCACACGCCCTTGCAGACAAAGCGCATCGAGCTGCGACGGATCGTAGCCGTGGATTCGTGCAGGGAAGAGATCGTCTTCAAATGCCGCAGCGCTCGCTTCAAAACCCGATAGCTGCTCGATGACGGCATGAAGTCCTTCGACACCCTCGCGACGTCGTGCGCGCTCGACTCCGTGGTATCGGAAAAGAAAGCGCATGAAAACGGTGGGTGAAACCGGCTCGATCTCTCTTCGGAGCTTCGTGAGCGTGCCTCGATGAATGCGTGCGAGGAGGCGACGTTCGCAAAATTCTTCGTTCGTTGCGCGCGCTTGAGCTTGTGGAAGAGGGCGGAACTGCCCACGGAGGATGAAGCCTTCGTTTTCTAGGGCGAGGAGTGCAAGGTGCGCGTCTTCTTCGCTCACGCCGAGGAAGGGAGCGAGCTCATCGGCGCGGATTGGGCCCGCGTGTTCAAGGCGCCCTCGAGCAAGTTCCCTCAGCGCGTCCTGCCGCTCCCAAGGCTGATGAAGGCGCGAGCGAACGGCTTCATCGGCTTCGTCGACGAATTTCCCTTCTGGATGAAGCGCTCTCCATTCCGAGGCGCGTTCGGTTGCGAAGTAGATCCAGCGATGTGGGAAGGCGATGCCCATCGCTCGATCGCTCTCGATGAGCGCGTCGAGCATCGCTCGCGCTCCCATCGCCTCGATCTCATCGTCGCCAAACCCCCCGTACACCATCATGGCATCGTGGAGCTCGTGCGCATCGCGCGGATCGGGCGCGGCCTGCTCGAGGGCGCTCTCGATGACGGCGGGATCGAGCGCGCCGAGATCGCTCGCCTGCTCGGGATCGAGGAAGCGGCGGAGCATCACGGATTGAGTTCGCCTCTCCTCGAGTGGAGCGTCGTCGAGAAAAGCGTAGGGGCGCGCGGTGAGGATCTCGTGCGCGATGGGCGAGGGCTCGCGGAGATCGCGCCCGAAGCATTCGATCTCGCCGAGATGGATGCCTTCGAGAAGGCGGAGAAGACCGTCGAGATCCATCGCTTCATGAAGGGCGTCATGGATGGTCTGCTCGACGAGTGGGTGCGAAGGGATCTCGCGATCGCCCTGAATATTCTCGAAACATGCGACCTGATCGGGGAAGACGAGCGCGAGGAGATCGTCCGAGTCGCTTCGCTGAAATTGAGGCGGGACGCGCTTTCCGCCGCGAAAGCGCAAGATGGCGAGGGCGCGAGTTGCGTTCCACCTCCAGCGCGATTGAAAAAGGGGCGAGTCGAGCAGCGCCTGAACGAGGATGTCTCTCGCACGATTCGGATGGAGAAAGCGAAAGACGGAATCGAGCGGAAAGCTATGCATCGGCCCGAGCGAGAGCACCAGGGCATCCTCGGTCGCCGCCGCCTGGAGCTCGACATTAAAGCTCCGACAGAAACGCTTTCGTAGCGCAAGCCCCAAGGCGCGCGTCAGTCGGCTTCCAAAAGGAGCGTGGATCACCAGATGCATTCCGCCGGCCTCATCGAAGAAGCGTTCGGCGATAAGCCGCTTGGGTCCGGGGAGCGCACCGAGTGCGGCGCGGCTCGCGTTGAGATAGTCGCTGAGCTGCTCAATCGCGCTCGGGCCGATTCCAAGCCGGGTGCGGAGATCGTTTGCGGTTGTTGCGGCGCTTTCAGGGCTCTCAAAGCCCTGCCGGAGGCGGGAGACGGCGGCGGAGAGCTCATCCGTCCGCGAGGGCGCTTCGGCGATCCAAAAAGGGATCGTCGGCGGGCGCCCACCTGCGTCGGCGACGCGCACCACGCCCGTTTCGACCTTGAGGATCTCGTAGCTCGTGTTGCCGAGCTGAAAGATATCGCCGACGGTCGCCTCGACCGCGAAATCTTCGTCGAGGGAGCCGATGCGGAGATCGCCGGGTGAAAGGAGGACGTCGTAACTGAAGTTGTCCGGGATGGCGCCGCCGTTTGTGATGGCGGCGAGCCGGGCGCCTCGCCGCGGCCGAATCACGCCGCCGACTGCGTCGAGGTGGATCCACGCGCCGCGCCGACCGCGTGAGGTGACGAAGCCCTCGCTCAGCATCTTGATGATTGCGTCGAAGTCTTCGCGCGGATAGTCGGCGTAGGGAGCGGCGCGCCGGAAAGCGCTGAAGAGAGAATCGAGCTCGACCTCTTCTTCTGCGGCCGCGGTTGCGACGATCTGCTGGGCTAAGATATCGGCGGCCCCTCGAGGGATGATCACCCGATCGAGTTCGCCGCGATCTACGGCATCGAGGAGCGCGATGCATTCGACGAGATCGTCGCGTGAGAGCGGGATCAGCCTTCCTTTGGGTTTTCCGCCCAGAAAGTGGCCGGAGCGTCCGACGCGCTGAAGAAATGTGGAAATGGAGCGCGGTGAGCCCAGCTGGCACACAAGATCGACGTCACCGACATCGATTCCGAGCTCGAGGGATGCGGTGGCGACGAGCGCGCGAAGTTCGCCTTCCTTGAGGCGTCGCTCGGCCTCACGCCGCTGCTCGTGCGCGAGGCTGCCGTGGTGACTTGTGATGGCATCGGCACCGAGCCTCTCGGTCAGGGCCCGAGCCACACGCTCCGCCTCTCGCCTTGTATTCGTGAAGATCAGACTGATGCGATGCGCCTCGATGAGCTCGACCAGCGAATCGTAGAGCTCTTCGCGGACCTCGGTGGGCAGGACGGCTTCGAGTGGAGAGCGGGGAAGGATGAGATCGAGATCGAGATCGCGCCGATGCCCACGGTCGACGAGTGTCGGAAGCGCACGCTCGCTCCCGACCAAAAAGCGGGCAATCTCTTCGATAGGTTTTTGCGTCGCCGACAGACCGATTCGCTGGACCCTTCGTCCGGTGAGACGCTCGAGCCGCTCAAGAGAGAGCGTGAGGTGCGTTCCGCGCTTATCCCGAGCGAGCGAGTGGATCTCGTCGACGATGACGGTTTCGACGCTCTTGAGAAGCCGGCGTCCCCCTTCACTTGTCAGGAGAATGAAGAGCGATTCGGGCGTGGTGACGAAGAGGTGGGGATGCTTTTTGAGCAGCTTCGTACGCTCGTTTGCGGGGGTATCCCCCGTCCGGACCGCGACGCGAAGGTCAAATGCAGGGAGGCGCTCCTCGGCAATCCGCTCGAAGATGCCTTGAATGGGGCGCTCGAGGTTTTCGGCGATATCGACGCTGAGCGCCTTGAGTGGCGAGATGTAAAGGACGCGGAGCTCATCGCCGAGCGATCCATTCAGGCCGTCGCGGACGAGCCCATCGATTGCGGCCATGAACGCGGCGAGGGTCTTCCCCGAACCCGTCGGTGCGGCGACGAGGACATCCTCACCCCGCCGGATGGCAGGCCACGCCTCAAGCTGAGGAGGGCTTGGCGCACCGAAGCGCTCTTTGAACCAGCGCGCGACGGTGGGGTGAAAGAGTTCAAGTACCATCACTGGACATATTAGCAGGGGGTCCTCCCCTGCGAAATCAAAAATCGCCGCCTCGACGCTCCATGCGCGCTCGTTCAAACTTCACTCATCATGCGTATCGTCAGCACCGCCTGCTCGAATACCGAGATCGTCTGCGCGCTCGGGGCGGCGGATCTCCTCGTCGGAGTCGATGATCATTCGGATTTTCCGGCGGAGGTCGTCGCGAAGCTCCCGCGCGTAGGGCCCGATCTCACGGTCGACCCCGAGAAAATCCGCGCGCTTGAGCCGGATCTGGTGCTCGCATCTCTCACCGTACCGGGACACGAGAAGGTGATCGCAAGCGTTGAGGCGGCGGGGCTGCCTTATCGCGCGTTTCAGCCCTTCACCATCGAGGATGTCTTCGAAAACATTCGTGAAATCGGTGGCTTGCTTGAAAGGACGGCGGAAGCCGAGTCGCTCGTCACGTCCATGAAAGAGACGCTTCGACCGCACGATCCACCCGAGCGAGGGAGACCCAGGTTGATGGTGGAATGGTGGCCGCGTCCGGTGATCGTCCCCGGGAAAAAGAGTTGGGTGAATGAGCTGATCGCGCTCGCCGGCGGAATCAACCCGCTTGCGCACGACGACTGCGAGAGCCGCCCCCTCGAAAATGCCGACGCGGCCGCTCTCGCGCCGGACGCCATCATTCTCAGCTGGTGCGGCGTCCCCTATGAAAAATACCGTGAAGATGTAGTTTTTCAGCGAGAGTGTTTTGGGGAGACGCCGGCCGTGCGGCGTGGTCTCGTTCGCAAGGTACCTGAGGCTTATCTCGGCCGGCCGGGTCCTCGGCTCGTCGACGGGCTGAAGGCGCTCCGCGCGATTGTGGAGGAGTGCGCACGCGACGAGGCTTGAACTTCGCTCTCAGGCCGATTATCACCGCAAATCCTGTTGTTCTCTGAGTCCCTCTCCTCTGCGAGGCCCCCGACTCAGCCAGGGTGGGGGAGGGCCGGGGGATCGAACTCTCATCTTGATCGTCCTATGATCTTCCCGTGAGGAGCCCTTAGATTGTCGTCGCAGCACGCCCTTAGCCTTCTCCTCGACGTCCCGCAGATCACCCGCGATTTGCGGGCGCTCGGGCGCTCGGCTGCCGAAGACGTGGGAGCTTCTCCGCTCGGCGAGCGTCCCGAGAGCTATTTTGCGCGCGCGATGCATTTTACTGGGCTAGTGCATCTCGCCGACGCGATCGAGGCCGGTGAGTTCGGGGATTTTTGCGATCGCCCCGCGGCACCTGAAAACACCTTCGCTCGGACCGTGATGAGGATGGAGAGGCTCCGGGCCGAGACTTCCTCCTCGCTCTCCTCTCCTTTCCGCGGTGAAAATGCCGCCCCCAACGAACGGGCGCTCTACGAGCACCTTCTGGCGGCTGGGGTTCTCGAATCTCGGCGAAAGCGCGAACTCGAAAAAGCCCTCCGAGAGATCGCCCCGCGCTTTACGGCGGGATTTCGTGCAGCGATGGAGCGCGCCCGCCGCACGCTCGCTTGGCTGAGGACCGATATCGGCGACACGCTCAAACTCCTCGGTGGTGACGCGCGCGCAATCGAGAGCTTCGATCGTCTGGTCGATCTGGCACTTCGGCCTTCACGTGAGACGCTCTACGACGAGCTCCCCGGCGCGCTCGAAGAGATCTTCATCCGAGCCATGGTCGCGGGGCTTCAAAGAGAGCCCAAAGGATACACCCCACCCGATCTCGTCCGCTTCTACGAGGTCGGAGGATCGATCCACGATCTGATGCGCCTGATGGCCGACCTCGGCACGGGCCTCGTCGATCGGGAGATCGACGCGATCCGCGCGCTCGCATCTGAGGCAGCTCGACTTGCGAGCGCCACGCAGGAAAACGCATGAATCGACTCGCACTCTTCGTCCTCACGCTGATTGGCGCGCTCGTCTTGATCTATACGGCGAGCTTTTACGCTGAGAGCGATGCACTCGCGCTCGCAATCACGATCGCGATCGCGGTCGCTTTCGCGGTCGGTATCGCGGAGATCGTTCGGTTCGACCGGCGGCTCCGGGCGCTGGTCCGCGATGCGGGGGCACTAGAGACGGGCGCAAGCTCCGACCGCGCCGCGAGTGAAAAACGAAACGAGCACGGTGCCGCTTTGAGCCTCTCGGAGCTCCCCCTTCCGCTCCGCGATCAGATCAAGGGCGCGCTCGGCCTCGCTCCTCCTCCCGCTCTCGCCCTCACGCTCACGCCCTATCTCGTCGGGTTGCTCGTGATGCTCGGCCTTCTCGGCACCTTCCTCGGGCTCTTCGAAACGCTGCGCGGAGCGCATTCGGCGCTTTCGACGAGTCAGGATATCACAAGCCTCAGAGATGGGCTCCGCGCCCCGATGCACGGGCTCATGCGTTCGTTCGGTACGTCGGCGGCGGGTGTTGCGTGCTCGGCTCTCCTCGGACTTCTGGCGGCCCTCGCCCGCGGTTCGATCGGCGGGATCCAGCGGAGGATGCGGGAGCTCGCCGAAGCGCGTTTCGGAGAGCACGCTCCCGGCGCCCGCCAGGAGATCGCCCTTGAGCGGCTCGCAGCCCAAGGTGAGGCGCTTCCCCGAGCGGCGGAATCGCTTGGAAAGCTCTCAGAACATCTCCGCGGGGTCGACGAGGCGCTGGCACGCTCGATGACGTCGGTGGCGGAGGAGCTCGTACGCGCGAATAAAGAGGCGTTTGGAAGCATTCGCGAGGGGCTCGCCGCCGCGCTCGAAGCGGGCATGCAAAAGCTCTCGACTGATTTGGCGGCTGAGCTCTCGAGGGAGCGCGAATCGCTCGAAGTGGCGAGGGGCGCGTTTAGCGCGCGGATCTCGGAGCTCGTCGGTCTTTTCGAGCGTCAGGAGGAGCGTCTCGGGGCGCTCGAATCAAAGCGTGAAGAGGAGGCGGTCGCGCGGCATCGCGCGTTGATGGAGGGGATCGAGGCGCTCGTCTCCGAGATTCGCGAAAGCGCCGTGCGGGGTGAGCGCCACCAAAGGGAGAGAGCCGAGGCGCTGCTTGCGGCGATCGAATCCTCCGAGAGAGCTCGCCGCGAGCAGATCGAGCGCGAGGTCGAGGCGCTAACTCGCGCGGCGGAGGCGAGCGCGAAAGAGACAATGGAACTCATGGCGGAGAGCGAGCGCGCACGTATTTCACGTCTCGATGCGGTGATTCAGGCAATGGAAGCGCGCGCCGAGGCCGAGCTCAACCGCTTTGGAGTGCATGCCCGCGAGCTCCTCGCGGCGATTCATGAAGAGCGCGCCGCGCGGACGAAGGAGGATGCCGCCCGCCATGAAGCATTCCTCGAAGCGCAAGCCCATCGTCAAGGTGCGCTGGAGGAGGCGCTTCGAGAGCGCTTCGAAGCGATGATCGCGGCTCAGCAAGAGCGGGCCGCGAGCGATCGAGAGGCGCTCGTCACGCTCGCCGAAAGCATCTCGGCGGACCTTCGAAGCGATAGCGAGCGCTTCCTCGAAAAAATCGCCGAGGGGGAGCGAGCACGCGGAGAGGCACTTGGCGACGTCACCGGTAGGCTCCGCACGCTTGTCGATGAGGCTCAGGCGCTCGTTCATGCGCAGCGCGAAGAGGCTTCGGGGATGGTGGAACGGGTCGCCGCGAACTTCACCGCGCTGTCGGAGCGGCTTGCCTCGCATTTCGAGGCGGATTCACGGGCGCTTTTTGAAGCGTTCCGTGCACTTCGGGAATCGAGCGGGAAGCAGCTCGAGGAGCTCGCAGCGCAATACGCGCGCGTTCAGCGTGAAGTGAGTGAGGGGTCGAAGGCGCTTCTCGAGTCGATCGCCGAGGGGCGCCGCGGCGAGCTCGAAGCGATATCTGCCATCGGCGCGCGTCTCGAGGCGATGGCCCAGGCCCAGGACGCTCGCGCGAAAGAGATCCTCGATGGACTCGGCGAGGCGCGGAGATCCGAGCGAGACGAACTCACCGAGCTCAAGCGAGCGCTCATCGAGATGCTCGAGGAGCAAGCGCACTCCTTTGGCCGCGATCTCTCAAAGCATGCCGAGGAGCTCGCGGCCTCGCTCGCCGGAACCGAGCGATCGATCGCCGACGCATCGAGCGCGCTCCTCGCCTTGGGCACCGAGCTTGGCGCTCTGGTCGAGGGCTTTTCCGCTGCGGTCGACGCGCATAACGAAGGCGCGAAGTCCTGGAGGGAAGAGCTCGGTGAGGTCGAGGCGCTCATCATCCAAGGGGGGGAAGGCGCTGCGGCGGAGGCGCTTAGCGTCCATCTCGAGCGAACCCATGAACTTTTCGACCGGCAGCTCCGTTTCCAGCGCGAACTTCTCGGGGCGCTGCGCGAGCTCACGGGGCGGGACGAACCGAGCGAGGAGATTGGCGGGGAGACTCGCGCGCCGAGCGGGGAGGCGGTCGCTCAGGCAGCGATCCACAGCGAAGAACCCTTGATCGATGCCCTCGAGCAGACGAGTGGTGGGGAGCGGGAGCGCGATGCAAGGAGCTGAGCACGAGGCGAACACGCCGATTTGGCCGGCTTTCGGCGATTTGATGGCGTGCCTTTTTGGGGTCTTCGTCCTCTTTTTCGTCTGGATGCTGACGGTGCAGGTTGTACTCAGCGAAGATCTTGAGAGCGCGCGGCGTGAGCAGGCCGAGACGACCGAGCGGGTGCACGAGCTCGAGCGGGCGCTCGCCTTACCGCTCGCTGCGGGTCTCATCACATTGGTCGACGGAAATATCGGCATCAGCGGAGGCGTCCTTTTCGAGTCGGCGTCAGCGAGCCTTAGCGCGGAGGGCGCCGCGCTTCTCGACAACATCGCAGGCCCGCTCGCCGAATACCTCCGCGCGGAAGATCAGGCGGCGATGATCTCGGGTTTTACCGATGAGCGGCCGCTTTCGGGCCACGGGGCGTACCGCGACAATTGGGAGCTGTCGGCCGAGCGCGCGCTCACGGTGACGCGTGCCCTTATCGCGGCGGGCCTGCCCTCGGATGCGGTCTTTGCGGCGGGCTTTGGCGCGAACTATCCGGTCGCCTCCAACGAGACGGCGGCCGATCGAGCGAAGAATCGCCGGGTGGAGATCCGTCCCGTTCCGAGGCCCAAGATCATCCGTCCGCCGAATGTGGAAGAGGTGCTCGACGAGGGAAGGCGTGCTCGGCGTGTGCCGGCGAGCACGCACCCACAAAGCGCATCCGATCGCGCGGAGTTGGTGGAGGAGGGGGCTCAGAACGCCGAGCGCCGCACGGGTGAGCTCCTCGAGAAGGAGCTTCGCTCGCCCGAATGAGTGAGATGAGCGAAGAGGCACAAAAAGAGGACAGGTCGCTGGGCGATCGCGTGGATGCTTCAGACGACGGCGCGGATGCGCTCGATGCCCTTCGCTCCGAGCTCGAACGCATTCGCGAGGAGGGACTCGATCGACAATCGGCCGGCGCGTTCCGAACGCTTGAGGCGCTCATCGATCGGATCCCGTCGCTTCCTGAGCGCGCACGTCGGGTGCTCATCCGTCGCGCGAGGAGTAAATTCGAGGCGTTCGAGGCGAGCGCCCGTGCGGAACGTGACGCACTCCTTCAGCGGCTCGAGAGCGCGGACGTTGGCGAAGAGGCGGAGGCGTACCGTGAGCGCATCAGAAAAGGGGAACTCGAGAGTACAAGACGGGCGCTCCGCAGAATCCGGCGTGGCGGAAGGCGCCTGCTCGGACGTCCGATCGAACGCATTCGCATCGACGAACCTCTCGCGGAGCCTCCCTCACCCAAGCGCCGCGCTCTGAGAGCGTCACGGCCGATGGCCAAAGCCGATCGCTACCGTGAGGCCGCGCTTGACGCCGCTGCAGAACTCACGCTGCTCCGCGCCAAGCGCCAGCTTCCGGAGCCTGAACTCCGTGGCCGCTACCACGCTCCAAGCATTGCCGCAGAAAGTCTGGCCATCATGGAGCGGGTCGGTCGGCCCTATCTTCTTCAACAAATCGCTCGGCTTGAAGCCTACGAAGCCGTTGCCGCCCTCATCGATGAATACCGCCCGAAGAAGCCGAAGGCTCGCGCGAAAAAAGGGCGCGGTTCACGAAGGTAGTGTTTTCCTCGAAGCACGCCCTTTCGACGCTGTGCAAGGAGCCACGGAGGAACAAGCCGAGCGCTGCCGCCGTCGACCCCTAGGCGCCGTCCAGGAAATTCAGCGGAGGCGGTTCAGCTGAGCTCGATGGGGAGCGAGCGGATGCGCCCCCTCAATTCTTCGAGCGCACGCCCTTCGTTGTTCGAGTGGGCAAGCTCGATGTACTCACTGAGCAGTTGAAGGCTCTGGGAGCGGACTTTGGTGTAGTGCGCCGCCAAATACGCTTCGAGGTTGAAGGGAAAGACCATCGAGCCGCCGCGAAGTGCGACTCGGACGAGCGCTGGACGAAGAATCCGCCTCGGAATGGAGGTGTCAACCCCATCGAGCGCCTCGCACGCCCTGAGCGCCTCTTGTGTGCCGCGATTGGCAAGCTGCAGGAGATCGCTCGAGCGAAGCTTCTTGAACGACCAGTTGGCGGCCTCGAGCGCCGCGATGTGCGGCGTGAGCACAGCCGTCGAAGTCACCATCATATGGCGCGCGTCCTCGCTCAGCTTTGCCGGCAAGCCTCCCCGATTAAGCAGTTCGACGATCTCCTCCGCACCCTCTCCGCTGAAAACACTCTTGACGAGGGGCGGCAAATAGAACGCAACGCCTTTGGAAAGCGCCTCGCCGGGGAGCGGCGCGTGATAGGCGATGAAGCCCACCGTGCCCGTGATCATCTTTTCGCGCGGCACATGCTGGGTGAGCTTCGAAATGCCGTGAAATCCCGGCTGGAGCGTGACGATGCGCCGCAGCTTGCCTCGTGGCGCAACAGCCTCGAGGAGTTCATCGTCGAGGCGATCGCTCGGCACGGCGAGCATAAGGATATCCCAAGGCTCATTTCGCACCGCATCGAGCGAGGTCACCACGTGTGAGGGGTGAAAGGTCAGCGTCTGAGGCGCGCGCATTCGTCTGAGCCGATGGAGCGCATAGCCCTCGCACGCGGCGCGTACGTGCTTTGCCCGTACATAAACCCCAACGTCTGCGCCCCCTGCCGCAAGATGCGCACCGTAGACCTGTCCAATGGCGCCTGCGCCGATCATGAGAATCTTTCGCTTCATAGCTCGATTTCGGGTTGGGCCGCCGATCTCCCCCGCGGCGGACGGTTATACGTACGCACTAATTCAGCTTTCCCTCCGGAGAGTGCGGGATCAGAAACGCGTGGATCACCCCCTTCGAGACCGAGGGATCGCAGACGCGATCGAGGAGCGCTGGGATGCTGAACCGGGCGATGGTCGATCCCTCAAAGTGGAACTGAAAGATTCCCCGGTTGATCCCTTCGAAGTAGTGCACCTCGACGCGCAGTGGGGAAGGGCCCGAGCCGTGTGAATAGGCGGTGAACTCCCCGTGCACGAGCTGGCGCTCCGGATAGACGAAGAGTGAGCTCTCTCGAATGCGGACGGGTGCACGGAGTACGGAGCCATACGAGAGCTCCGCGAGAAAGGACAGCCGCGGATCTTCGTGATGGTGGCTCAGAGAGTGAAGAAGCGAACGCTGTTCATCGAGCGCGCGCGTGACGTGTGCGATGGAGCTGAGTTCGCTCGCGGTTTCGATGGACGCCTTGAGGAGTTCGATGAGCGCATCGAGCCGCTGATGAGGTGATTGAAAGTTCATCGCGTTTTCCCCCTTTGACGTCTTTATCGGCCCGATGGGCGCCGGATTTCGTCGATGCGATTCATCCGTCTGCACTGGGAGGCTCGGCCGCACGCCTTCGAACCTCGAAGGCGCTTCATCGAGCGTTCCCGCTCCCCGCGCGCGCTCAATCAGCCTGGCCCGCGGCATTGATCCCTCGCAGGGATGCGCGTCTGGTTATTTTCCTCGTTGCATTCTCGGTAGCGGCTCCCCCAGTCGAGGGCAGGATCGGCGTCGATCTCGAGATGGATTTCGAACTCGCCTGCCGCACGTGGCTCGCCATCGAGCTCGATGACGAAATGTTCGGAACTCAGCGGGTCCAGTGGGGCGCTCGTGTAGAGCGTCGGGAGATCGAAAGCGGCCCCGTCCTCCGGGAAGACTTGAACGCGGATGGGGAGTCCGGAGCCAACCCACGCGCGACCTTGGTTGACGGCACGGAATTCGATTCGGATGCCTCCACCTTCATCTCCGCAGCGGATGGCGCTCGCTTGCTGGATGGTGAGATCGGGCGCGGCAAAGGGGTTACCGACCAGTCGGTTTTGTCGGAAGGAGTTGAATTCAGGTGCAGTATAGCTTTGAAGCGGCGCCGCGGGGATCTCGCCGAACTCACTCACATTTCCGATATAATACGCGTGCTGATTCCAGACGCGCCGCGTGCGTACCCAGTTCCGATCGCGATCGCCATAAACCGCGATGCCAGGTGAGCCGGCGAGACCATCAGCGCGGGCGACAACGATCTCCGCGTGACCGTCGCCGTCAAGATCGACCACCACGGGGAGCTCAAGTCGCGTTGAGCTTCGATGGGTCATGTCGCGATAGAGTATGCGTCCGGTCGCTCCGTCGAAAATGTAGAAGTTCTGCTCGTCGCCGTAGACGACTTCGGCGCGCCCATCGCCATCGAAATCGAAGACGCTCGAACCCGTCGATCGGCTTGAACGATCGACCGTGGGGCGGCTCCAGCGGATATAACGCGCTTGGCAACCCGCAGGGAGCGGCGAGCCCGAACAGTCGGGATCGAAGACGGTGTAGTACTCGGCGCCTGCGACGCCGATCTCGAGTCGTCCGTCGCCGTCGAAGTCAGCGATCGTTGGGGGGCCGCCATCGTTATTGAGCTCTCCACCCGGAATGGGTGCCGTGAAAATCAAGGCGCCGTTCGTATCGAAGAGGCTGAGCTCGGCAGAGCGGACCGAGACGATCTCGGCCTCGGGATCGTCATCAAAGTTGGCCGCCGCCGTGAATCCATCGCAGCGGATGCCCATCCCTGGGCAGTACCCCCGCGGCTCTCCCCATTGAAGGGTGTAGCGGAGCGCACCCGTATCGGCGTCGTAGATCGTATCTCCTGCGATGAGCTCGTTGCGACCGTCCAGATCGAGATCCATCACGAATGAAATGGGGCCGAGGAAGCCGTTATGCCCGATGCCGGCGCCTTCTCCGACCGTTTCGAGTCCGTCCCAGCGCAGCGCGCCGCTCGCTCCATCGAGGACGATGTTGCCGATGATGACCTCGGGCTGCCCGTCGCCGTCGACGTCGGCGATCGAGGGTTGCGGCCCACCGTGCTGCGCATTCGAGCCCTGATAATGTGCGAACGTCGGATACGATCGGTTCATCCAGAGCACTCGCCAGCTCCGCGCATCGTCGGTGACGCGGCTGAAGGCGATGGCTTGACCGCCGCTCGAGGTGCGGAGCACGGTGACGATCTCGGGCACCCCATCGCCGTTGAGGTCACCGAGCGCCACGCCGGCCGAGTTATCGAAGGGAAGCTCCTCGCCTGTCTCGGGGTTGCGGTGGATGGATGCGAGCGTCTCAAGCCTTCCGCCGCGACAATCCCCGCTCACGACGCGGAGTATGCCTCGATTGGTGCAGCAACCGTCACGCGCCATCTCGTAGCTGATGAAAACGAGGTAGGGGATGTCTCCGTGTCCGAGCCTCCCATCCCCATCATCGTCACTTAGGTTCATGACGGCGGGAGCCATCACGACGTCGCTGCGTTCGGGAAAAGCGTCCGAAGGACCCGGCTGCCACACGCACTGGATGACCGGATCAAATTCGCCGGGAGGGGGACGGTATTCGCATTCTGGAAGCCCTTCGACGGGATAACACTCATTGGATTCGACGATGCATTCGGCGTCGAGTCCGCACTCCTCGGGCGTCTCGCAAGGAGTGTCCTTGGGAGTGCACTGCTGGTTCACGCAGCGCTCGTCGTCCGTACAGCATTCCCCTCCGCACCGAGGCCGTTCACACGTCTCGATGGGTGGCGCTTCGTGTCCAACGACGGTCGTTGTGGTTTTGCATCCGGTGCCTAGACTGAGTGAGATCGCCGCGGAGAGTGCGATCGAGAGCGATGAAGCGGCGCCTCTCGCGGCGCCCTGAAGGATTTTCTGGCTACGCACGTAGTCTTCTACGGAGCGCGCTCACTCCCTCTGCCCTCCCTGAGCGACCTAGGAAATAAACAAACCGTTCGCTTCATGATGAGCGGACTCACGGCTATACTCGCGAGCGTGAATCAGTTCAGGTTTCTGACGATTGTCTGCGCCTTAGGAGTCCTCGCACTTCAATCACCCGCCACGGTCTTTGCGGATGAGGCCGAGGCCGAGGCGCGCGTTCTCTTCCAGGAGGGCGAGCAGGCGTATCGCGAAGGAGATTATGAGCGCGCCCTCGAGCGTTGGACCCTTGCGTATGAACGGAGCGGGCGGCCGGCCTTCCTCTACAACCTCGCACAAGTTTATGCGCGGATGGATCGGCTCGTCGATGAACGCGAAGCCCTTCTTCGCTATATCGAATACGGTGAAGTCCCAGACGGCATTCGCGAGAATATCGACGCGCGGCTCCGGTTGATCGAGCATCGACTCGCCCTTAGCCGTGAGCTTGGGGCGGACGAGCTCACCGAAGAGGAACGCGCGGCCGATCCGCGTGAGCTTTTTCGAGAAGGAGAGCGGCATTATCACGGCGGGAGATACGAAGAGGCGCTTGCGGCGTGGCAGCTCGCTTATCAGTTGAGCGGACGCATCGCGCTCCTTTATAACCTTGCGCAAGCGTACAGCCGCCTCGGCATGCTCGAAGAAGAAAAAGTCACGCTCGAGGCCTTTCTCCAAGATTCGGGCGAAGAGGGGATCGCCGAAGCGCTTCGGACGAGTGCCCAAGAGCGGCTCGAAGCCATCGTCGAGCGTTTGGAGCGGACGCGGGTGGAGATCGTCGGCTCACTGGATGGCGCCGAAGTTTTCCTCAACGAGGAGTACATCGGGAAGCTCCCACTCGATGCTCCGATTCGAGTGAGTCCCACGACGCACCGAATCAGCGCCCGCGCCGAGGGATATGCCGACGCTGTGGCGACGATCTCGGTCCGACCCGGGACGACCTCCCGCGTTGAACTTCATTTCGAAGCGCTCGAGATCAAGAGCGAGCGAAGGGTGAAGAAGGTGCCTCTTGCTCTTTTTATCGGCGGAGCGAGCGTCGCAGCCGTGGGAGCTGTGGTGGGTGGCCTCGCCTATGGTCAAGCCAATGGCGCAGGGATTGGAACCGAGGAAGGCGATCGCGCCCTTCGCATGGCAAAGAGCGCCGATGTCCTTCTCGACGTCGGAGCTGCAACCTTTGTAGGTGGGCTCATCACGCATTTCGTCCAAAAAAAGCGAGGCGGAACGGCGCCCGAATCGGCGAATGACTCGATAGGCTTCGCGCCCACAAGGGATGGGCTGAGCATTGGTTACGAGCGGAGGTTTTAAGGTGAGGATGAAGTCTCACTCCAAGTGGATGTGCCTCGCCGCCACCTCGCAAAGAGGGTCAGCGTTCGGTGCTCTGGCCACGGCGCTCATCCTGATCGCCGCGGGATGCACGGCCATCGTCGATAAGACGCTCGTTGAGCTTGGGCCCGATTGCGAAGGCATCGAAAATGGTCGCTCCTGCCCCGGAATCTCCGAAGAGGACACGCGGATTTGCATGCATGGCAGCTGCGTCGAGACCCTCTGCGGTGATGGGTTCGTCGATCCGCGGTTCGAAGAATGCGACGACGATACGCCGGGATGCCGCGACTGCCGCTACATCTGCACGACGGATGAAGACTGCGACGACGGCGAGTTCTGTAATGGAAAAGAGGTCTGCAACTCCGTCAATCTCTGCGCTGCAGGGAGCTTGCCGCCGGTGCGGAGCTCTTGCCCCATGGACGATGGGCGCACGGGCGTGTGTAACGCGCAGCAACGCTGCGATCTTTGCGGGAACCTGAGCAACGAAGGCGAGCCATGTGCGGATGGAATGGTCTGCCGTGATGCAGAATGCGTCGAGAGCGTCTGCGGTGATGGGATCGTCGATCCCCGGCGTGGAGAAACGTGCGATGTCGACCATCCGGGCTGCATCGATTGCGTCTGGCAATGCGAGGTCGACGCGGATTGTGACGGTGGCGCTACATGCGCCGGGACAGAGAGATGCGAAGGGCACCTCTGCCTGCCGCGGGTCTGGGAGCGAGGTGATGTTTGCCCGATGGGTGACGGCCGCGAAGGCGTTTGCGATCGGAGCCTTGGCGGCTCACTCGAATGTGCGCCTTCGTGTACGGAAGATGATGATTGCCAGGGCCGCTGCGGAGGCTCGGTGAGCTGCGATTGCCGAGGTGGCCTCTGTTATGCGGGCTGCGATGTGCTGGGCGAGGGCGACACATGTTTCCTCGCGGCTATTGGCGGATTCGGCACATGCAATGCAGCCGGGATCTGTACTTCAGTTGGCAGCGATTGAGCGCTTCCTTTGAAAGCGGTAGAAACGTGCCATGAAAACCGTCGCATTTATTGGGCTCGGCGTGATGGGAGCGCCGATGGCCGGGCATTTGGCGCGCGCAGGAAATCGCCTCCGCGTCTACAACCGAACGCAAGAAAAGGCGATCGCCTGGGTGAGCGAATACGGCGGCGATCGCTTCGAGACGCCGGCTCAAGCCGCCGAGGGCGCCGACTTTATCCTCCTCTGTGTCGGCGATGATGACGACCTCCGAAGCGTCGTATTGGGTGAGGATGGGGCGCTGTCCGGTATGAGAGAAGGCGCCATCGTCGTCGACCATACGACCGCTTCAGCCGAGGTGGCTCGGGAGCTCGCGAAGGCCGTCGCGGCGAAGGGCGGACACTTCATGGATGCCCCGATCTCCGGCGGACAGCAGGGGGCCGAGCGAGGCCAGCTCACCATCATGTGTGGCGGAACGCCCGAGGTCTATGAGCAGGTGCGAGCGCTCACCGAGCCCTATACAAAAGCGATCAACCGTATGGGCGAGGTCGGCGCGGGACAGCTTACGAAGATGGTGAATCAGATCGCCGTGACAGGCTTGATTCAGGCGCTGGCCGAAGCGATTGCTTTTGCGCGTAAAGCGGGTCTCGACGTCCAAAAGGTGATCGATGCGATCTCTCAGGGCGCAGCGAGCAGTTGGCAGATGGTCAATCGCCACGAGACCATGATCGCTGGCGAGTTCAACCATGGATTTGCGATCGATTGGATGGTCAAAGATCTCAAGATCTGCGAGCGGACCGCCGAAGCGATCGGCGCCGATCTTCCGATCACACTCGAGGTGAAGGAGCGCTATGAAGCGCTTCAGCGCGATGGGAGAGGAAGGCTCGACACCTCGGCGCTTCTTCTTCTGCTTGAAGCGTCCCAATAAGGATCAGTCGCAGCCCTCGATGGCGTTGGCCTCGCCGCGAATCGCCTCAGGATCGAGCGCTCCAGCTCCCGCCGCTCCCTCTAATCCGAGGCGGAGTTCGTTTTCCCCGAGAGCGAGATCGGTCGAGTTCACGCAGCGAATGGCGTTCGAATCACCTCCGCTGCCCGAGCCTCCGCGGCCCCCTGGGCCTCCTTGCCCGCCCTTGCCGCCTTTTCCGCCTTTTTTCGGACAGGGAGAGCCTTGGGTATCCATGCAGTATGGATGCGGCCCAGGAGGGCTGCCTTCACCGGAATCGCCATAGCCGCCTCGGCGCCGTCACCACCGTCGCCACCTTCACCGCCCTGACCACCGGCTCCTCCGCGTCCGGCCGAACCCGATTGCAGGAAGCTTCCGTGAACCGCGATCTCGCTTGAAGACGCGATCAGGAGCGCGACGGACGCTCCACCCGTCTTGCCGCCTTCGCCGCCCTTTCCGCCGCAGCCGGGCGCGCCACCGCCGCCCCCTGCTCCTCCATAAAGAGGCTGGTTGCTCCCGCCGGTGGCGCCACCTGCGCCTCCGCCGCCGCCCCAAGTGCCGCGTGTCCCCACTCCACCCGCACTCGCCGGGGGAGCGCTTCGCCATACGCCCTCCGCATTGAACGTCGCGCGCGAAGCGTCGGCGCCCCGGGTTCCAGGGCTTCCCGAAGCGCCTGGGCTCCCCTCACCTCCAGGAGTGCCTGGGACGAAGATGAGATAGGGATCGTTGCCCGGGAGGCACCAAGGCTGGTCACACGGGTTCTTCCCACCCGCTCCCCCAGACGCGACGCCTACGCTCCCGGCGCTATGACCCGAATTTCCCGGGAGCCGCTCGCCCCCATCGGACGAATTTTCGCTCGTGACGTAGCTCGGGATATCCCGGGGCGCTCCGGCGCCGCACCTCGTATCGACTCCGGCGAGCGTGGGTCGAACGGCGGCGGTGCAATTGCCGGGACAGCTCGGATCCGGCTCTCCGGGCGATTGCCCGACGGCATTGCCGCCCTTCATCCCAATGCCCCCAACGGAGCCATCGGCGCCATGAGCGGCATGCCCTGCGCTCAACTCCAAATTGATGAGTGATAGGCGACGGCTCTCAGCGACAAGTGCCGCAATATTCGATGCGCCGTTTCCATCGGCATCCCGGAGCGCGCCCGCGCTCTCTGTCTCGACGCGGATGCCGCGGACGATCGTTGGCGTTTGAATGTCTCGAGCGATCATGCCGACGAGGCGCGCATTCACGGCGTCCCAATTCGAAGGCGTCGCAGCGATCTTCCAGACCGGCCGCGCGGAAGGGTCGGGCTTGAACTCGGGGTGCGTGGTGAATCCGCCATACACCGAGATGCCGTCTTTGATCTCGAGGCGTTGGGTGAAGGTTGGCGATCCTCCGATGATGATGACGGATGTT
>JAAZAH010000027.1 GCA_012514415.1 Sandaracinaceae bacterium | reverse complement strand
CGGACTCCGCACGGGGCTTGTCGCGGACTCCGCACGGGGCTTGTCGCGGACTCCGCACGGGGCTTGTCGCGGACTCCGCACGGGGCGTCTCCCACTCACCGCAGCCACTGCCAACCGCAGCCTATCGTTGCGGGAGCGATGGCAGCCTCAGCCTCGCGCTGCTGCGACCGGCAGCATCCCGCCATCCACGACGCGGCCTTGGGCCAGGGCCGGACCAAGCTTCGCGACCTTACAACCCATCAGGCGCATCTTGTACGTCCCCGCCGGGAAGCAGACGCTCGTATCCCCGTCGCGGAAGGTCGCGAGCGCCTCCGCATACGCCCTTCGGAAACGCCGCAGCGAATCGCTCGCCTGCCTCAGCGCGTCGGCGAGGACGCCCTTGAACGTCGGCCGGAAAGGCGCCCGCTTTGGCTTCGGAGCGCGGCGCCAGACATCTGTCGCGAGCACTTCTTTCATGCCAACGATGGCGAGCTCATCCCGCTTTCGCTTCGCCTTCGCATTTTCCCGATGGCGACGGATGGCGCGAGCTATCCGCTCCGCCGCTCGCTTCGGCCCAAGCTCGTCAAGGAGACGTTCCGCCGGCCGAAGCACGAACCTCGCTGCCTCCGGAAGCGTGGTCCTTCCAGCGAAACAAGATGGCCGGGCGATGCGCTCTTCATACACTTTGAGCGGCGCTTTCTCTTCGACACCGAACACACCGGGGTACGCTCCGTCATGCGCAACAAGACCCGCGGCGACGGGGTTCATGCGAAGGTAGGCGAGCGCCTCGATGATGGCATCTCGTCCGACGAGCCGCTGCACCGACGCGCCGCCCTGCGTAAAGACCGTTCCATCGATACCGTGGAACCGCTTGAGTCCGAGGGCGATGAGGCGATGCGCATAGTGTGTGAACTCGGGATGGCGTCCCTCGGGGTCGGTCGCGATCACGTGCGTATGCGTGCTCATCACGCAGACGGCGTGAAGAATCAGTCCGCATCGCTCGGCAGCGACGGCGTAAGCGTAGCGAACCAGCTGGAGCGTCTCGCGGTGCGGAACGAGAAAATGCCGTCCCTCCCGAGCGCGGCGCTGGATGTGAATCGTATCTCCTTCGAAAACAGGGCGAACTCTCGTCATGCCCAATTTATCGGAAGCGCGCGCCGCGGATTGCTTCGGAGGATGAAAAAAAGTGGTGGTGGTGGTGGTGCGGTGTCTCGGCCCCAGGTTGGACCGCGCGGGATCCAGGTTGCCGTCGAGAATGCAGCAACCTGGTTCGGTTCAATGCAATGCAGCAACCTGGTTCGGCCCAGGCACCGCCCGTCCCACCAGAACCTACACCGCCAGCAACCGAATCGGCTCTTCGAGCAGCTCACGAAGCACACGCATGTATTCCGCTCCCACCGCTCCATCGATGACGCGATGGTCGCAGCTCAGCGTGAGCTTCATCTTCTTCCCGGGACTCACCATCCCGTGCCGAATCACCGGCTCGTCCCGAAGCGCAGAGACAGCCAAGATCGCGCCCTCGGGCGGATTGATCACTGCCGAAAATTCATCGATTCCGTACATCCCGAGATTACTCACCGAAAACGTCCCGCCGCTCATCTCCTCCGGCTTCAGCTTCTTTTCTCTCGCCTTCTCGGCGAGCTCGGCGATCTGTCGGTGGATCTCCGCGAGCGAGAGCTTATCGGCATCGCGCACTACCGGCGTGACCAGACCATCCGGAATCGCCACCGCGATCGAGATATCCACCACACGATGCCGAAGGATCACATCGCCCGCATACGAGGCGTTCACCTCCGGCACCCTTCGCAGCGCGAGCGCCGCCGCCTTCACGACGAGGTCATTGTACGAGACCTTCACGCCCTCACTCGCAAGCATCTCGTTGATCTTCGTGCGTGCCTCGACCATCCCCTCCGCATCCACGTCGATGACCAGATAGAAATGCGGGATCTCTCGCTTCGCCTCCGTCAACCGGCGCGCGATCGTTTTCCGCATCGAGCTCGCCCGGATCTCCGCAGGCGGAAGCCGCTCACCGCGCGGCGCCTCACCCCTCTCGGCGATCTTTTCGAGATCTCGCTTGATGATGCGCCCCCGGGGACCAGTTCCCTCAACGGTCGAGAGATCGATCGAGCGCTCCCGCGCGATCCTTCTCACTAACGGCGATGCGAGGATTCGTCCTCCGGAGTCTCCGCTCCCATCCTCCTCTTGGACCGCCCCGCCGTCACCCTTCGAATCCGGCGTTGTTTCCGCCTTCGAAAGACGCTCGGCAGACTCTGCGGTCGCATCGGCGCGCGCACCCTCCGCGCTCCCACGCGCATCGATCTCCTTGAGGAGCTCCGAGATATCTTCTCCCTCTTTCCCGATAATCGCCACCGGCTCATCGAGCTTCAAGGTCGATCCTTCGGGTGCCAAGATCTTCAAAAGCACGCCGCGATCGAATGAGCGAAATTCAACCGTCGCCTTATCCGTCTCGACTTCGGCGACTAGCTCATCGACCTCGACGCGATCACCCTCCTTTTTGATCCACGCAACGAGAACTCCCTCCTCCATCGTGGGCGAAAGCTTGGGCAGTCCGATAATCTTCGCCATGGCTCAGCGTTCCTCTCGATAGGTGACACGACGGATCGCCGTCTCGATCCGCTCGGGTGTAGGCAAGACAAGGCTCTCGAGATTCTTCGCGTAAGGCATTGGCACGTCGAGAGATCCCACCCGGAGCACGGGCGCGTCGAGATAATCAAAGGCCTCGCGCTGGATAAGATCGACCATCTCCGCTCCGGGCCCTCCATACGGCCAAGTCTCGTGCACGATCACGCATCGATTCGTCTTCGCGACGCTCTCGAGGATCGCCGTCTCGTCGATCGGTCGAAGCGTCCGCGGATCGATCACATCGCACTCGATCCCGGCCTCTTTTGCGAGGCGATCGGCCACTGCGAGTGCCGTATGAAACGGCGCGCCCCAAGCGATGAGCGTGCAATCCTTCCCCTCTCTCGCGATCCGCGCCTTTCCAAAAGGTATGATCTCATCCTCCGAGGCATCCGGGACCTCACCCTTGAGGTTGTAGAGCGTCTCTCCCTCAAGGAAAACCACCGGATCGTCCATCCGAATCGCGGCCTTCAAGAGACCTTTGGCGTCCCGCGGCGTCGAGGGGTTCGCCACCCACAGCCCCGGAATGTGCGCGTAGAACGCCTCCACCGTGTGGCTGTGTTGTGCCGCCACCTGTGCCGCCGCCCCGTTTGGTCCACGGAAGACGATCGGCACTTTAATCTTCCCGCCACTCATCGAGTAGGTTTTCGACGCATTGCTGATGATCTGATCGAAGGCAACGAAACTGAAGTTCCACGACATGAACTCGACGATGGGCCGGAGCCCCGTCATCGCGGCCCCGATTCCGATCCCCGCAAAGCCGGCCTCCGCGATCGGCGTGTCGATAACCCGCCTCTCACCAAACTCGGCGAGCAGCCCCTGCGAGACCTTATAAGCGCCATCGTAATGACCGACCTCTTCGCCCATCAAAAAGACGCGATCGTCTCGCCGCATCTCTTCGAAAAGCGCCTCACGCAAAGCTTCACGATACGTAATCTCGCGCATCTCAGAACTTCTCCACCGTGACGGTCTCGTAAAGCAGCGACTCTTCGGGGAACGGAGCCTCGTCGGCGTGCTTCAGCGCCGCTTCGATCCTCTCCTCCACCTCATCCTCGATCGCCTCGATCTTCGCCTCATCGACGCCCGCGTCTCGGAGTTTTCCGAGAATCAGCAGGATCGGATCCTTCTTCTTCCGCTCTTCGAGCTCCTCCGCCGTTCGATACTTTCCAGGATCACTCATCGAATGCCCTCGGAATCGATAGGTCTCGATCTCAAGGAAACTCGGCCCCTCGCCCGAGCGGGCGCGATCGATGGCCTTCTTTAGATGCTCGCGCACCACATCCACGTCGTATCCTTCGAAGCGATCGCCCACCATGCCGTAGCCCGCGGCCTTCACGCTCAAATCCGAGAGAGGACTCGTGCGCGAGAGCGGCGTCCCCATGGCGTATTGGTTGTTTTCGCAGATGAAGACGGCAGGCAGCTTCCACAGCCCAGCGAGGCTCATCGCCTCGTGGAACCCGCCGATATTCGTCGCGCCTTCGCCGAAGAAACAAAGCGTGACCTGATCCTCCCCGAGGTATTTCGAGCGGAACGCGGCCCCCGCGGCGAGGGCGAGGTGTCCACCGACGATGCCCCATCCGCCATAAAATCCGTTCTCCACGTCGAAATAATGCATCGAGCCGCCGAGCCCGCGCGAGCATCCCGTGTCCTTCCCGAAGAGCTCCGCCATGGCGGCCTCGGGCGTCATTCCGAGCGCGAGTGCCGTGCCGTGATCGCGATAGGTCTGGAAAACCAAATCCCCCTTCTCGATCGTGGTCGCCGCCGCCACGGCGATCGACTCTTGGCCGATGTAGAGATGGAGGAATCCACCGATCTTCCCTTGCGCATACGCGCGCGCCGATTCTTCCTCGAAGCGCCGGATCAGGAGCATCTCCCGATAATCATCGAGCCAGCGCTCAACCTTCACTTCGCTCATTTCTTTCTCCCGTTCGATCCATCCACGTTCAAGGATAGCAAAATAAGACTTGGATCTAAACTTTTGGCTTGTAAATTTTGCAACATTAGTAAAAAACCAACCTTTCCCCCGAGAATTCCGTGCGTTTCGCGCTCCTAAAAGGCATGAAACGCCACGTTTCGCCTTTTCTTCGCCCCTCCACGTGCTTATCTATCTGAGGCCATGTTTTATATCGATCCTCTCTACCTGATGCTCTCGATCCCTCCGATGCTCCTCGCATTCTACGCACAATGGAAGGTGACGAGCACATTTAAGCGTTATAGCCAAGTCCGAACCGGACGCGGGATGACCGGCGCCGATATCGCCGCCGAGATTCTGCGGACGCGCAACATCCGCGACGTTCGCATCGAGCCCGTTCAGGGAACGTTGAGCGATCACTACGATCCCACCTCCAAGACGCTCCGGCTGTCGCCCGAGGTCTATTCCGGGCGGAGCGTGGCTGCGGCGGGTGTCGCCGCACACGAAGTCGGTCACGCCATCCAGCACGCGGAAGGATACGCATTCTTGAAGATGCGCTCGAACCTCGTCCCCGTGCTGAACATCACTAGCAAAATGGCCCTGCCGACGTTGATGATCGGCATGGTCATGATCAGCATGCAGAGCGCGCTTGGTCAGCCCGTGATGCTCGCTGGGATCGTCCTCTTCAGCGTGATGGTCCTCTTCCAGCTCGTCACGCTCCCGGTCGAGTTCGACGCGAGCAGCCGGGCTCTCGCCGCGATTCGCGATGGCGGCATCGTGAACTCCCAGGAGCTCGGTGGGGCGCGAAAAGTGCTGTCCGCGGCGGCGCTCACCTATGTCGCAGCGGCCGTGAGCTCGTTGATGACGCTCCTCTACTTCTTGATTCGCTCGGGCCTTCTTGGCGATCGGCGCGATTGAGAACCTGAGGCAGGGGTCTGAAAAAGTCGTGATCGGCTTCCCGGCGCGCTGAAGACGTGGCGGACGCAACGAGCCCGGCTTTATCGACGGAGCTGGGCTTTTTCTGGCCTCTCTGGGCACTAAAATCGAAAATTCGCGCACTTGGCGCTTGGGGGGGGGAGCTCGCGAGGACGCGGGGAATGCTCCGCTCGGCTCGTGCCGTGCGACAACCTCGGTCGGCCTCGCTTGGCTTCGAGCAACCTGGTTCAGCACGCCCGGCGCCCCTCGACCAAGAAAGAACCCGAGCCATCGGCCCGGGTCCTTTCATGCGTTTACGCGCTGCGTGTCAGAGGCAGATCCCGAAGATGGGCGGGAGGAGGCAATTGTCGCCTCCGAAGCCGCCACCGATCTCCACACAAACCCCGAGGATCTCGATGCCGTGGCAGGTCCCATTGCTTCCACCGCCGTGATGACCGCCAAGCTCGATTCCAAGCCCCTCGAGGAAGCCGAGCACCTCAGCGACAATGCCTGAATGCTCGCCATTTAGGTGAGCGCTCAAGAGCTCCGCGATGATCGAAAGATCGCCTCCCCCACCAAGGAGATCACCCAAGAGGCAGTGCACGACCCCATGCGTATCGCTGAGGAGTGCGTCGAGCACCCCGAGCAGATGCCCAATCACATCCACCCCAAGGAAATCGAGCGCCCCGCACCCAAGCAGCGCCTCAAGGACGTGGGGCACGTGTCCATCTGAATCATGGGCAAGGAGGTGAAGGATGGCGGCGATCGGATCGCCTCCATTCGCCGCGCCGAAAATCGTCCGGAGAATCTCGGCGACCTTCCCGTCCACATCGTGTGCGAGAAGATCGATGATCACCGTGAGGATGCCATCGCAATGGGCGTCGTTCTCACACACCTTGATCGGCAGGAGCGCGCAATCGCCGCAAAGGATCGCGCCGATGATGTCGCAGAGGCCGTGGTCAAACCAGCAAAGCGCATCGACGATGGCGAGTCAGTG
>JAAZAH010000284.1 GCA_012514415.1 Sandaracinaceae bacterium | reverse complement strand
ACTTTTCGTTCGAATGCGTCGGCAATGTGGAGTTGATGCGCGCGGCGCTCGAATGCTGCCATCGGGGCTGGGGCGAAAGCACGATCGTTGGCGTGGCGGGTGCAGGGCAAGAGATCCGCACGCGTCCGTTTCAGCTCGTCACCGGACGGGTTTGGCGAGGATCGGCCTTCGGCGGCGTTCGCGGGCGCACGGAGCTCCCGGGCTACGTCGAGCGTTACCAAAAGGGCGAGATCGATATCGACCGCTTCATCACCCATACGATGGGGCTCGAGGACATCAACAGGGCCTTTGAGCTCATGGAGCGCGGCGAGAGCATCCGCAGCGTGATTCTTTACTAAGAGGTGACGATGAAGACGATCAAGACGCATCGCATGTTCGACGGCGAGGTCCGCTACATTCGCCACGATTCCACGGCGTGCTCCGTCCCGATGGAGTTTACGGTCTTCCTTCCGAAGGAAGCGCTCGCGGGCGAAAATTTGCCGGTCCTCTACTTCTTGTCGGGGCTCACCTGCACGGCGGAGAACTTCACCGTGAAGGCCGCGGCACAGCGCCATGCAGCCGAAGAAAAGCTTATCATCGTCGCGCCCGATACAAGCCCGCGAGGGGAAAATGTTGCGGATGATGAGCGCTACTGCGTCGGCAAGGGCGCATCCTTCTATGTGAACGCGACTGAGGCGCCTTTCGCCGCGAACTACCAAATGTTCGATTATGTGACTGAGGAGCTTCCGGCACTTATCGACCGCGAGTTCCCCGTCATCGAGGGCGCGCGGGGTGTGACAGGTCACTCGATGGGCGGGCATGGTGCCCTCATCGCGGCTTTGAAGAAGCCCGGGTTTTATCGCTCGCTTTCAGCGTTTGCACCCATCGCTTCGCCAAGCCGCGTTCCTTGGGGGCAGGCAGCCCTGCCGCTTTATCTCGGCGAAGACGAAGAAGCGCACCGCGGATACGATGCGACCTTCTTGATGGCCGAAGCGAAGGAGCGGCTGCCGATTCTGGTCGATCAAGGGACGGCGGATAATTTTCTGAAGGAGCAGCTCCGGCCCGAACTCCTTGAGGAGGCCGCGAAGACTGCGGGGCATCCACTCGAGATCCGAATGAGGGAAGGCTACGATCACAGCTATTTCTTCGTTCAGACCTTCATCGAGGATCATATCCGCCATCACGCAAAGGCGCTTCACAACTAAGCGAGTTCGCTTCGAGCGTCGGCCGCGTCGTCGTACTCGGCCGACGCTCGGCATGGCGTTGTCCTCTCTAAAAGGCGGGCTGCCGAGCAGGGATACCACGAGCACGTCGACGAACAATCGAAGCACAGCGTGTGCAAGAATGTGCAAGAGTGTGCCCGGCGCTTCCGATGTAAACGCATGGGAGCAAGCGTATCGGGTTCCGAAAGCACTCGCGCCGCGTCGCCGGCTGGCCTTTCGGCAGCGTTCGCTTCAGAGTAGCCTCTCCCGGCTTGGATCGATGAAGCGCTATCACGTAGAGACTTTTGGTTGCCAGATGAACGTCCACGACTCGCGGCGGATCGAGGAGGTGCTCGAGCGCTCGGGTTATGGGCCGACCTACGATCGCGAAGAGGCCGATCTGGTCATCATCAACACCTGCAGCGTGCGCGAGAAGGCCGAGCATAAACTGATGAGCCTTCTTGGGAAGCTTCGCGCCTTTAAGGAAGCGAAGCCGGATGGCGCGCTCGTCGTCGCTGGCTGCGTCGCGCAACAAGAGGGCGAGCGTCTGCTGCGAAAGGCGCGACATGTCGATCTGGTGATTGGCCCCGACAACATCCCCGATCTGCCGGGCCTGCTCCGAGAGATCGAATCGGGGGCGCCACCGATCGCCAAAACGGTTTTCGATCTCGACGATCCCCGCTTCCTCGTCGCCTCGCCGCGTGCCGATCGCCCCGAGGTGAGCTCCTTCGTCACCACGATGAAGGGCTGCGATGAGCGCTGCACCTTTTGCATCGTCCCGACCACCCGCGGGGAGGAGCGCTATCGCCCCGCTGAGCAGATCCTCGATGAGATTGAACGGCTCGTGGACGGTGGTGTCCGCGAGATCACCCTCCTCGGGCAGACCGTCAATTCGTGGTATGAGCCGCTCCATCAGGACGCGAACAAGCCGAGGAGCAAGACCGCGCCCTCGCGTTCCGAATTTGCCGATCTTCTCTACCGCATCCATGAGCGTGCGCCCGGGCTTCTTCGGCTTCGCTATACATCGCCACATCCGCGGCACCTCACCCCCGAACTCATTCGCGCTCATGCGGAGCTTCCGATCCTCGCACGCCATCTGCACCTGCCGGTTCAGTCCGGCTCCAATCGCGTCCTGCGGCGAATGAGCCGCCGATATACGCGCGAGCAATACCTCTCTCGGGTCGGCGCGCTGAAAGAGGCGGTGCCAGGGCTTACGCTCTCTACGGATATCATCGTCGGATTTCCCGGCGAGACCGATGAGGACTTTGAGGAGACGCTCTCTGTCGTTCGCGCCGCCGGGTTCGTGAGCCTCTTTGGCTTCAAATATTCGGAGCGTCCCGGGACTCCGGCCCTTGCGCTCGGCGACGATGTGCCGGAGCAGGTCAAAGATGAGCGCCTCGCCCGTCTCTTTGAGCTCGCGCATGAACAGCAAACGGCTCATCTCGCCTCGCTCGTCGAGACCGAGCAATCCGTTCTCGTCGAGGGCGAAAGCAAATCGCAAGGGATGTTCTCGGGTCGCACCGAACGAAATGAGATCGTTCATCTCGCCGCACCCGAAGGAATCGATCCGAGCGGTCACCTCGTCCGGGTAAAGATCGTCGAAGCGTTCAAGCACAGCCTCCGGGGTGAACTCCTTGACGAGCCGCTTCCCTCGATGCGCCGTGAACGCCGACCGCGAGGACGGAGCTCGCTTCCCATCGTCGGCATGGCATGAAACGGGAGCGGATCAAGACCGTCATCCTCGCGTGGCTCCCCGCGATCCTTTACATGGCGCTCATCTTCGCTCTCAGCTCGATCCCTGTCCTTGCGAGCTATTCGAAGCATCTCCCCTTTCGCGATAAGGGAGCGCACTTTCTTGAGTACGCCATCCTCGGAGCGCTCACAACGCACGCCTCGGGGCGGACCTTTCCCGAGCTCCACCGTGCGCGTGTCTTCCTCTTCGGTGTGGCGCTCGCGACCGTCTTTGGCATAAGCGACGAGCTCCATCAGGCGTTCGTTCCCGGCCGTCGCGCTGATTTTGGCGATATCATCGCGGACTTTCTAGGCGCGGCCGTGGGCGGGCTTGTTCGGCTCACGATTCGCCGCTGAAGTAGGGCGCCTACGCCGCGCGCTTGCACCTCGACATCGGATGGATTGGGCGCGAGCGTCGTCGTGAACGCTTCGTCTCGCCGCTATTCGACCTTGAGGATGGCGTGGAAGGCCTCTTGCGGAATCTCGACCTTGCCGACCGCCTTCATCCTCTTTTTCCCGGCCTTCTGCTTCTCGAGGAGCTTCCGCTTCCGGCTGATATTCCCACCGTAGCACTTCGCCGTCACGTCCTTGCGAAGCGCGCGGACGGTCTCACGTGCGATGACCTTCGAGCCGATCGCAGCTTGAATCGCGACCTCGAACTGCTGCTGAGGGACGATTTCCTTAAGCTTTTCGGTGAGGGCGCGGCCAATATGATAGGCCTTTTCACGGTGGACGATAGCGCTCAGCGCATCGACCCGCTCGCCGTTCACTAGGAGGTCGAGGCGGACGAGGGGATTGGGTCGATAGCCGGCGAGCTCATAGTCCATCGAGGCATAACCCTTGGTCGCGCTCTTGAGATGATCGAAGAAGTCGAAGAGCACCTCGGCAAGAGGCATCTCGTAGACGATGATCACCCGGTTCGATGAGGCATATTGGATCGTCTTCTGTTCGCCGCGCCGCTCCTGACAGAGTGCGATTACCGCCCCGACAAACTCCGAAGGGACGTGGATCGACACGGTGAAGAAGGGCTCCTCGATGCGATCGATATTGCCCGTGTCCGGGAGTCGCGAGGGGTTTTCGACGGCGAGCATCTCGCCGTTCTTTTGATAGACGTGGTAGACGACCGTCGGAGCCGTCGTGACGAGCGAAAGACCGTGTTCCGACTCGAGACGCTCTTGGACGATCTCCATGTGGAGGAGTCCGAGGAAGCCGCAACGGAAGCCGAATCCGAGGGCGTCGCTCGTCTCGGGCTCGAAGACGAGCGCCGAGTCATTGAGCTGGAGTTTTTCGAGCGCCTCGCGAAGGGCAGGGTAGTCTTCAGAATCGCTGGGGAAGACGCCGCAGAAAACCATCGGCTTCACTTCTTGGAAGCCAGCGAGTGGCTCCGTGGCCGGACGGTTTGCGTGAGTGACCGTATCGCCGATCTTCGTGTCGTGAATCGACTTGATGCTGGCCGAGAAGCAGCCGACCTCGCCCGCCGAAAGCTGGTTGATGGACGTTTGGAAGGGCGTGTAGACGTGAATGTCGGTGACTTCGTATTCGCCGCCCGTGGCCATGAGGCGGATGCGATCGCCTTTTTTGAGGGTACCGTCAACGATCCGCACCTGGCAGACGGCCCCGCGGTAGGCGTCATACCAACTGTCGAAGAGGAGGGCGCGGAGCGGGGCTTCGCGGTCGCCTTGAGGGGGGGGGACGCGCCGGACGACGGCTTCGAGAATCTCGCGAACGCCCATCCCCGTCTTGCCCGAGCAGGGAAGCAGTTCTTCACAGTCGAGCCCGACGACATCCTCGACCTCGGCCTTCACACGCTCGACGTCGGCGCTGGGTAGATCGATCTTATTGAAGACGGGAATGATCTCGAGATCATTTTCGAGAGCGAGATAGACGTTGGCGAGCGTCTGTGCCTCGACGCCCTGAGTTGCATCGACAACGAGGAGGGCGCCCTCGCACGCAGCGAGCGAGCGGCTGACTTCGTAGCTGAAGTCGACGTGTCCCGGCGTATCGATGAGGTTGAACTGATACGTCTCGCCGTCCTCGGCCTTGAAGTCGAGACGAACGCTCTGGGCCTTGACCGTGATGCCGCGCTCCCGCTCGACGTCCATACGATCGAGCAGCTGCGCCTGTTTCTCGCGATCGGTGATGGCACCGGTCACGTCGAGAATGCGATCAGCGAGCGTGCTCTTTCCGTGATCGATATGAGCGATGATCGAAAAATTGCGGATGCGTGAAGGATCGGTCGACATACGGCCGGATGAATCTGGCGAATGAGTGGGGCGCCTAGAGCCCGAAGCGGAGGGATAGCCCTATTCGACGGAACCGTCGAGCGTGAGCTGTCCCGGTAGCTCATTCTTATAGCGCTCGAGGACCATGTCGATGCCCTCACGGATGTAAACGGCGACGGGGACTTTGGTGCGCTCGTGCAGCAGCTTGAGCTGC
This sequence comes from Sandaracinaceae bacterium, assembly GCA_012514415.1. GTDB lineage: Bacteria > Myxococcota_A > Polyangia > Polyangiales > Houyiibacteriaceae > JAAYBZ01. The sequence continues at coordinate 4,614 of JAAZAH010000284.1, read as the reverse complement.
TCGCTCTGTTCCGGCGTGATGTACACGGTGGTGGAGATCTTTTTTCGCGCCATGGTTCACCGTCCCAAGGGACTCCGGGATGGCATCCGGGAGACAAAAGGATGGATCCCTACAATCTGACGGTACATGGCGACACACGTATTGTCAAATGAGGCCAACACTTTACGCCTTCACGTGGGCTCCGATTTTTGACCGTTTTCGCGACCCAGGTGGGTGCAGACGGGCGTTTTCGTGCAGCTAATGTGTAAAATTGCGCAGAGAGAAGAATTGGGGCTCGATCGGTCGCCAACCTGGGTCGGCTCTTAACGCCGCTTCCCCTTCGCCTGATCCTCGATGCGCTGCCGCGCAGCGGTTTTGAGCGGTCCAGGGATACCCCGCGAACGAGCAAGCGTCTTTAGGTCGTTTGCGCGAAGATGGGGGAGAAAGCGTAGGCTGATCCCGACGGGCGTCTTCGGATTGAAGACGAGCGCCTTCTTGATCTCATAGCCGCGAAGCCATTCGCGTTTATTGCCGATATAGCGAAGGATATCCTCCGAGACCTCGCGGCTCGAGGCGATGGTCAGCGCTTCATCCTCCCGCATCGAAGGCGATGAGATGGCGGCCTGAGCGACGAGGCGGTTCGGATCGCGCACGAGAAGCGCGCGCGCTGCCGCGTCCCCGACGAGCGCGAGCCTCAGCTTCTCCGCAAGGCTCATGTCCCGAATCTTGAAGGCGAGCGGAACGAAGCGCTCGATGAGCTCCTCCTCGCCGTCCTCGGTCTCTTTTGCGACCGTTGCCTCCTCGCTGTCGGCCTCGAGCGCCTCGCGGAAGATCGCATCGCCGGGAAGCTCCTCATCGTCGAGTGGTTCGGGGATCAACTGCCCCTTTAGCGCCTCGACATGTGCCCGGTATGCCGGAATCCCGCTGAGATCGAGCTCGTTTCGTGCCGCGAACTCGATGAGTCGATCGGCGGTCGACATGCGAAGGTTTTTGTTCTTATACAGCGCCTCGATGATCTCCGGCGCCCGGAGGAGCCGCGCCTGGTTGAGCGCGAGGCGTTCAATCACGGCGCTCGGTCCGGTCTTCGCGATGCGAAGCGCGGTCGCGTCGGCGAGAGCCGGATTGGCGATGAGCGGTTCGAGGAACTCGGTGCGATCGGCAAAATGCGCGGCAAGAAAATCGAGAATCGAGGGAGGGAGCTCGCTCCCGAAGGCGTCGCGGAGGAGCGCTTCCGGAACGGAGCCGAGCGTATTGAGCGCGGTGGCGCGCAGCTCTTCTTCATCCGCGTGGGCGAGCTGAACAAGGAGTGCGATTTGAAGCGCTCCGCCGATGGGCACAGCGCCTCGAGCTGCCATCATCCGTGCGGCCGGCGGTGCGTCCGGCTTGGCGAAGCGGTGGATCTCGCGGGGAAGCTCCTCGAGCGGGAGCGGAAGCCTGGGCAGTTCCTCGATGCTCATTGCTTTTCCATCTTATCGTCCACTAAAGACCGGAGGACGCTTCTCGAGGATGGCGCGCATCCCCTCCCTTGCATCTTCGGTGTCGAGGGTCTCCGCCTGAAGCGGCGCCTCGATGGCGGCGGCTTCACGGATCTGAAGATCGTTGGAGCGTCTCATCGTCGCCTTCATCGCGCGGACGGCGAGCGGGGCCGCTGAGGCGATCTCTTCGGCAAGGGCTTGCGCCTCGGAGAGCACATCCTCGGGAGCGACCGCTCTCGAAAAAAGGCCGATTCGCTCGGCTTCATCGCCCAGAATAAGTCGGCCCGTGAAAAGCAGCTCCGACGCCTTGGAGATGCCGACGAGGCGCGGAAGGAGATAGCTGATGCCGAGTCCGCTATGAAGCCCGATGCGCGCGAAATTCGCTCCGTATTTGGCCTCGCGATTTCCGATGCGGATGTCGGTGAGAAGCGAGAGCCCGAAGCCGCCGCCGACGGCATGCCCATTGAGCGCGCCGATTACGGGGATCTCGAGATCGAGGACGCGGAGAAAGGGCGCGTACATCCCATAACTCCGCTCGTGGGGAAGCCGGCCTTCGCCCTCGCGCTGAACGCCCGCGTTGAAATCCGCTCCGGCGCTGAAGCAGCTCCCCCGACCCGTGAGGATCAGCACACGAAGCTCGCGATCCGCTTCGACCTCGGGGATGGCCTCGGCGAACGCGTCGAGGAGCTCGGGCGTCATCGCGTTTCGCCCTTCGGGGCGGTTGAGTTCGAGCAGGCCGATATGGCCCTTGCGTGAATACAGAATGGGAGGCTGGCTCATCGATCTCTTCTTAGCGCAGTTTGGACGCTTTTTTGCGTTTTGATTGGAACCTTCGTTATGGCTATCTCCATGAACCGAGAGCGCAGGACGCGAACGCGACGCCCATTCGCCTTCTTTCGAGCGGATGCTCAGAGGGGCGCGCGCGATCATGAGAGGCCGATCCTCGAGTTTGAGGATGTTTATAAATTCTTTGGTGAAGAACAAGCCGCGCTCCGCGGGCTCAACCTGAAGATCGAGCGCGGAGAGTTTGTCTTCCTCACCGGCCCGAGCGGTGCAGGAAAGAGCACCATGCTCCGGCTCATCACGCGAGAGCTCGGAGTGGATTCGGGACGCATCCTCTTTGCAGGAAAAGACATCTCGCGGCTGACCGACCGTTCGATCCCTTACCTCCGCCGCAACCTCGGGATCGTTTTCCAAGACTTTCGCATCATTCCGCATTGGAGCGTCGCCGAAAACGTCGCGATTTCGCTCGAGGTCATGGATTATTCCCCGCGCCTGATCCGCTCGAGGGTGAGCGAGGTGCTAGAGCGCGTCGGGCTCGAAGGAAGGGGCGGCGAACGCGCCGGGAGGCTCTCTGGCGGCGAGCAGCAGCGCGTGGCCATCGCGCGCGCCATCGTCACCGAACCCGCCCTGATCCTCGCCGACGAGCCGACAGGAAACCTCGATCCCGCCCTCGCCGTCGATATCCTGACACTCTTCGAAGAAATTCACGAGACCGGCGCCACCGTCCTCTTCGCGACGCACGACCACGGCATGATCGAGCGCGGCAATCACCGCATCCTCTCGCTCGAGAAGGGGCGTGTCTACGACGTTCGGAAAGGCCTGTCCTCATGGTCGGCGAGCGGCGTCCATACGGTGCGCGAGCAGGGCCTACGCGTCGTGGCGGGATAGGAACGAACAATGAACCTCCGAACACTGATCACACGCGCGATGAGAGGGTTTCGAGAGGAGAGGCGGCTCTACCTCTCGGCCATTTTTAGCCTCGCCATCGCGTTTCTCTGCCTCGCCTCAGCGATCTTGGCGCTTCGCAATTTCGAGACCCTCTCTTCGCGCTGGAGTGAGGCCGGGAAGCTCTCGCTCTATCTCGATGAAGGGCTGTCTGTGGAGGCCACGGCGGAGCTCGAACTGCTTCTTTCGGGGCTCCGGGAAATTCGCCGCATCGAGCACATTAGCAACGAAGAGGCTCGCCTCGAGTTCCTTGCGGGCGCGGTCGATGGCGCCGCCCTCCGTGAGCTGCCGGCCGAGCTCTTTCCCTCATCGCTCGAGCTCTATCTCGAGCCCAATCTCGCCGCGGCCGATATCGAAGCGCTCGCCACGCGCCTCGGGACACTCTCGGGCGTCGCCTCGCTCGAACGCTACCAAAGCTTCTTTGAACGCCTCGATCGGATGATCGGCGCGGGGCGATGGGGCACGATCGGGCTATCGCTGCTCGTCGCACTTCTCGTCTTCGGGGTTGTGGGAAGCACCATTCGCCTCTCACTGGCCCGGCGTTCCCGCGAGATCGAGGTGATGAAGCTCGTCGGCGCACAGCCGTCGTTCATTCGCGGACCGTTCATCGTCGAGGGCGTCTTTCAAGGCGCGGCCGCGGCGCTGATCGCAATCGTCACGCTCGCCGTTTTCTATTTCGGCTTCCGATCCGAGATCGATCTCGGTGTGAGACTCTTTTTCGGCGGAGAGACGCTTTTCTTCGGCCCCGGCGCGATCGTCGGTTTCTTGATTGGCGGCGCGCTCATGGGTGGACTCGGTTCAACCCTCTCGCTTCGGCGCTATCTCGCATGAACATCCGCATCGCCATCCTCGCGCTCATTGTCGCGGGTTCGATCCCGGCGACGGCGCTCGGTACGCTCAAAACCAGCGGAGAAGACCGCGTCCTGATCGAGGCGCGGATCGAAGAGAAGCGCGCCATGCTTGCTCAGATTTCGGAGCGTGAACGAGCGCTCCAAGAGCGCCTACGCGAGACGGTCTCGGCGCTTTACCGCATGACGCGCGGACCTTCCTCTCGCTTTAACGCAGGCATCGAAGGTGCGCTTCGCCGGTATGCCGAGGGGGCACGCCTCGAAAGCATCGTTCGCGCCGAGCTCGACGGGCTCCGCGCGATTCGCGACGAACGCGACGCGCTCACGGCATCGATCGTCGAGGATGAACGCCGCCTCGCCGAGGAGCTTGAACGCGAGGCGCAGATCGAGGCGAGGCGGCGCGAGCTCGAAGCCCAAGCTCGCATCTTTGCAGCGGATCTCCCGCCGCTTCCCGTGGCGCCGCTGGCGGTTCAGGGAGGCACCATTCGCATCCACGGCGATCCTCTCTCGACGCTTGGTTTCGCGAGCCTCCGCGGCAAACTCGGTGCACCGGTTCGCGGCATCTATCGCGTGAGGGACGCCGT
>JAAZAH010000283.1 GCA_012514415.1 Sandaracinaceae bacterium | reverse complement strand
GATATCAGCGGGTGCTCAAACGGGGCGATCGGGATTTGCGTGTGGAAGTCGGACCGCCCGAGGCGAGTGAGGCAAAGGTGGCGCTTTACAATAAACATCTCGAAACACGAGGCCTCTCGTCGAATGGTACGCGCACCGACCTCCAAGGCTATCGGCATTTCCTCGTCGAGAGCTGCTGCGAGAGCTTCGAGCTTCGGTACTACCACGGCGATCAGCTCATCGGCGTCGCCATCACGGATCGAGGCGCTGAGTCGCTCTCGGCTGTCTACTGCTATTACGATACGGATTATTCGCGCTACAGCCTGGGCACGTATTCCATCCTCAAGCAGCTTCAGCTCTGCCGAAGCTGGGGCATGCGCTTCCTTTACCTCGGCCTCTACGTCGATGAATGCGAAGCCATGGCTTATAAGGCGCGTTTCTTCCCGCATGAGCGATTGATTCGCGGGAGCTGGCGGCGCTTCGAAACGCCTTGAGGCTCGCTTTCCGCGAGCGTCTCTTGACCTCGGGCGGAGCGCCGCAAAAGATGAAGCGCGGGAAGTTACGCTCGCATCAGCCCTCAAACTGATCGCGGAGCCATTCGCTCACACTCGGGACCGCCTCGCCTTGACTCCTCGGCATCACGCACCAGCGGAGAAGATGGAGGCCAAGCGGAAGATGCACCCATTCTTCGCCTGCGATCCTCGCTCGAACGAGCGGCGGATCGGGCAGCGATTCCTCATCGCGATGCACCTCCGCCCACTCGACTTCCGCCCCATGCGTCCGGTGCGCTGCGACGGCGACCGCATCCGCAAACGCTTGAAAGAGGGCCGGTGGGATCATCCGTAGGCGACCGAAGGCCTTTGGGAAAAGCGCATCCTCCAGGCGATCGAGCGCCTCGGGAGTTCCATCGAATGCCGGGAGATCCCGGCGGTGTTCGAGGATGGCGCTGAGCTTTGCGATCATCGCTCCGGGACGCTCGCCGAAGACCTGTTGATCGAGAAGATGACGGAGTTCGCGATCGATCATCTCGAGCGCGTGATCGGCCGCTACAGCGCGAAACGAGAGGATGGGATCCCCATCGAAGCTTCGTCCGACCCGCTGCGCTTCGGCGCGGAGACGCGCGAGTTCATCACGCGATTCCTCGCCGGGTTGATAAGGCTCGAATCCAAACGCGCGAACCGCGGGAAGCGGGTCGAAAGCGGGCTCCTCAAAAAGATGGAGGTGGAGCGCGCGGAGCGGTTTCTCAAAGACGAGATAGGGGAGGGTGCTGAGCTCGGCGAGGAGCGCAGCTTCGACCCGAAGGCGCATCAGCCGATGAAACTCCCGGATATCTTCGAGGCGGAGGTAGCTGACGAAAACCATGGCGCGCCCGGCGCCGCTATCGGCCTCGAAGACGCGCGGATGAACGGGCTCGAGCGGCGTCTCGTCCACGCGCCCAAGCGTCGGGAAGAGTTCAGCGAGCGGGGAGCCCGCGATGGGATCATTCTTCTCACTCATGAGAACTCCGCCTTCTTCTCTTCGAGTTCGGACTCGACCTCCATCCACGTCTCTTGGAGCACTTCGAGTTCGACCTGTTTCTTACGAAGCGCCGTCATGACCTCATCGCGTCGCTCCTCGTCCGCGTAAAGCGAGGGATCCTCGAGCTCGCGCGTGAGCTCAGCGATCTCACCCTCGGCCTCATCGATTTTTCGGATCAGCTCCGCAGAGCGTCGTTCGAGCGGTCCGAGGATTTGATTGCGCCTTCTGCGCGCCTCGGCCTCGGCGCGTCGGGTGGCGCGATCGTTTGCGCGCCTCGGTGCGCTCTCTGCCGAAGAAGCATGACTCCTCTCCTTCGTCTCGATGCCCGAGTTCGCTGCCCCACCGCTCCCTTTGAGCACCGTCTCGGCCTCTGTCCGCGCCTGAAACGACTCGAGGTATTCATCAAACGTCCCCGGATAAACCGAGACGCGCCCCTCATCCACCGTCCAGATGGAGGTCGCGATTGCACGAATAAAGGCGCGGTTATGGCTCACGAAAAGGAGCGTTCCATCGTAGCCCCGAAGCGCCTCGGCGAGGCGATCGCTGGAGTCGAGATCAAGATGGTTGGTCGGCTCATCCATTAGGAGCACGTTGCCCGGATCGACGAGAAGCCGAGCGAGCGCCACACGCGCCCTCTCGCCACCCGAGAGCACACCGATCTTTTTCTCGACATCCTCATCGCGGAAGAGAAGCGCTCCGAGTGCCGCCCGGACCTCGCGATGCCCATGACGGGAAATCTCGTTGATCGTATCGTACACGGTCCGGTTGGGATTCAGGATCTCCGCGTGATGCTGGGCATAATAACCAAGCTTGACGTGGTGACCGTAGCGGACCTCACCCGCGCTCGGTTCGAGCTCCCCAGCGAGGATGCGGAGAAGCGTGGTCTTGCCCGCGCCATTCTTTCCGATGAGGGCGATACGATCGCCGCGGTTCACGCGCAGATCGACGCCGCTAAATACCGTCTTATCCCCGAAGCTCTTCTCAAGCCCTTCGGCGACGATCACATCGCGTCCGCTCTTTTCGACCGATTGGAAGCGGAAGCTCATCGCCTCATGTTCTTCGAGGAGTTTGACCTCTTCGAGTTTTTCAAGCCTCTTTACACGGCTCTGGGCTTGCGTCGCTTTCGTGGCCTTGGCTCCAAAGCGCTCGATGAAACGTTCGAGATGCTCGCGCTCCTTCTGGATGTTGCGCGCGCGCGCTTCGAGGAGGACGCGCTCTTCATCGCGCTGTTTTCGGTATCGATCGAGGTTGCCCTGATACGACCGGAGGCCCTCGGGCTCAAAGCTAAGGACGCGCTCGATCTGTTCGTTCAAAAACTCCCGGTCGTGACTGATCATGACGATCGCGCGCGAATAGCGCTTCAAAAAGGATGAAAACCAACCCACCGAGGGCATGTCGAGATGGTTCGTCGGCTCATCCAGGAGGAGCAGATCGGGACGCTGATAAAGCAGGGCGGTGAGGACCGCGCGCATCTTCCACCCGCCGCTGAACTCGGCGAGCGGGCGCCCTTCGTCCTCGGGCGAAAAGCCGAGGCCGGCGAGGATGGCTTTGGCTTCATGCTCCGAATAATGCGTCTCGAAATGGAGCAGCTCTTCATGAAGCTCACCGAGAGCGACGCCGAGCGCGGTGAGCTCTTCTTCGCTTGCGCCTTCCTTTGCCCTTCGCTCGAGCTCCGCCTCTTTCTCCTCGATGGCGCGGCTGATCGCCTCACGCCCCGGCACACTGCTCAGCACATAATCGAAAAGAGTTTTCTCGCTTTCGAGCTCGACGTCTTGAGGGAGATAGCCGATGCGCACGTTGCGCGGGACGATCACCTCGCCGCCATCGGGTCGATATTGACCCGAGAGCAGCTTCAGGAGGCTGCTCTTTCCGGAACCGTTTGGACCGATCAGCCCGATCCGTTCGCCCTCGGCGATGCGGAGATCGAGGTTCTCGACGATGGCCTTGCCCCCGAGGTGGAGGGAGCAATCCTGAAAGATGACGAGGCTCACAGCCTCCGCGTCTTAAAGCCGCGCGCCCGTCGGTGCAAGCCTCCTCCTCGCGTCCGCCGCTCAGGGCTCGAAGCCAAACTCATCGAAGAGCCATTTGAGCCGTTCATAAACCCACTGGCGGCTCAAGCCGAAATCCTCGAGCGAATAGTCATGGCGACTCTCGTACTCGCGCTGGGTTGCCGTGATCTTCTCGAGCTCGCGACAGAACTCCGGGCTCGCTTCGAGGCCAAGAAAGTCGTAGATGCGCTCCACCGTTCCCTTGGCGTCGCGCACCAGATCGCGATAGTCGACGATAAGGAAGCGATCTTCGCCGATCTCATGGCGGAGCTTCATGGCGCGTTCATAAAAATAGACGGCGAGCTCGGCGAGCATGCGGGTGTCGGGGCCGTCCTTGGGAAAGTTCGCATCGTCCGAGACCCATTTCTCCCACCACATGCTCATGAAAGAGGGGATGGACTCGTAAGGATCACGGATGAGGTAGATGTATTTCGCATCGGGGAAGCGCTCCTCGAGGCGAGCGAGCCTCCCGATCATGAAGACGTTCTTATTGAGGAAGCGTCGGTTCTTCCCATCGGCATAGAGATGCCGACGCATTTGCGCTTCGTAATACGCCATGAACCTGCGCTGGAACTCGAGATCGTCCTCATCCGCTTTGGCGAGCGGCAGGAGCGATTCCATATCGGGCGCCGTCAGGCAGAAGTTCATCGTATTGAACGAAAAGAGAAACGTCGCCTCATCCTCCTCGGCTTTATCGATGCCGAGCTCGTGGATGCCGTCCCAGCCCGAGAAGAAGACGGCGTTGATGCCGTCGACAAAGCGCCGGAGCGGCTGCCCCGGGATCTTTGGATCGATCGCCGCGCCAAGGCTCATGAGCTTTCGGATGGTGACGCTCGGAAAGAGGCTGTGGGCGAGCGTGTAGGGCGCGAAACTCGCCTCGTCGAGGCTGAGCAGACGATGCAGCATCG
>JAAZAH010000282.1 GCA_012514415.1 Sandaracinaceae bacterium | reverse complement strand
GCATCGAGGTGTTTCACGCGAATCTTCGCGTGGAACGTTCTTTTAACGAGAGGGCGGACACTCGGACGCGCCCCGCGCCGCGCCGGGTTTCGACGGTGACGGAGGGAGGCGTTCAGGCGAGGCAACAGGCGCATCGACCGACGAACGGCATGAGGAGTCGCGCCATGAGCGCCCGCATCGCGAGGAGAGCGAAGCGGCTCGCGAGGCCTCTCGCCAACGACGGCGCCTCGAGTCGACGCTTCGCGATGTGATGCGCCGAGCGATCGAGCGCGGCGTCGACGCGGGGCTCGGCGCGATCGAGCAAAGCGTCGATGTGCTCGAGCGAAGTGTCGAGGTCGGACGCGGGAGCGTCAAGAGCACAAGCTCTCGCCTCCGCGATGTCATCGAAGACGTGCGCATCCCGCGTGAGCTCCCAAAGGAGTTCGCGAGCCTGCCAAAGGACGTCGTCAATATGCTCTTTACGCAGCTCGATGAGGGCAAGAGCATCCTCATCGGCGCGGTCGCGAAAGAGGTGCGGGAATTTCTCGACGAAACCGATATCGCTTACGAGCTTCAGCGCGTGCTCACGAGCCTCTCCTTTGAGATCTCGACCGAGATTCGCTTTGTTCCGAACGAGCGGGGAATGCCGCGTGCCGAGGTAAGCGCCAAGGCGCGCCCGAAGGTCTCATCACGTCGCGCGAAAAAACGGCGGCGCGATAGCGAAGAAGACGAATGAGTGAACGACCGATGGGGATCGTCTACCTGGTCGGCGCGGGCCCAGGCGATCCCGAGCTGCTCACGATCAAAGCCAAGCGCCGCATTCAAGAGGCCGACGTAGTGCTCTACGACGCCTTGGTGCACCCCGAGCAGCTCAAGCTCGCACCTGCTTCGGCGGAAGCCATCTTCGTAGGGAAGCGGGCCGGCCAAAAGAGCGAGAGGCAGCAGCGGATCAACGAGATGATGCTCGGGCATGCAATCGCCGGGAAACGCGTCGTGCGCTTGAAGGGCGGCGATCCTTTTCTTTTTGGTCGAGGCTCCGAGGAGGCGGAGTTTCTTGTCGAGCGCGGCGTCCCGTTCGAGGTCGTCCCCGGCGTCCCTTCCCCGCTTGCGGCGACCGCCTATACCGGGATCAGCCTCACCCACCGGGAGCATTCGTCTTCGGTCGCTTATGTGACGGCGACGGAATCGCCTGAAAAAGATCGGACGAGCCACGATTGGTCGAAGCTCGCGACGGGCGTCGAAACGCTCGTCATCTTTATGGGCGTCCGAAAGCTCGAGAGCCTGATGAAGCTTCTCCGCGAGCACGGTCGCCCGCCTGAGACACCCGTCGCGGTCGTTCAGTGGGCGTCGATGCCGAAGCAGCGCACCGTCATCGGGACCGTTCAGGACATCGCAGAGCGCGTTCGCAGGGCCGGCATCTCCATGCCTGCGCTCACGATCGTCGGCGAAGTCGTGCGCCTCCATGAAAAGCTCAATTGGTTTGAGGAGCGCCCGCTTTTTGGAAGGCGTGTGCTGGTTCCGCGATCGGCGCATGGGAGCGAGCGGATTCTTCGCCTCCTTCGCGATGAAGGTGCCGAAGGCGTGCTCGCACCGACCATTCGCATCCTTCCCCCGCTCGATTCGGCGCCGCTCGAGCGCGCCCTCGAGCGGGCGTCGCACTACGATTATTGGCTCTTCACGAGCGGGACGACCGTCGAGATCGTTTTTGAGACGATGAAGGCCCGTCGCCTCGACGCACGCATCTTTGCGGGGAGCCGAGTTGCCGCGATTGGACCCAAGACGGAAGAGATGCTCGTGCGCTTCGGCCTTTATCCCGATCTCGTCGCCAAGCAGACCGACGCAGAGGGCCTCCTTTCCGCGCTCGATTCGGCGGAGCGCTCGCTTGATCGCATGCGCTTTATCCTCCCGCGAGCCGATCTCGCTCGTGAGGTGCTCGTCGACGGTCTTAGAACCCGCGGCGCATCCATCGAAGCGATCGACGCGTATCGGATCGCCCCGCCCGATGAAGAGGGGAAAGAAGCCATCGCGCGGGCTTTCGATGAGGGGATCGACGCCGCCCTTTTTTCGAGCGCTCAAACCTTCCGGAATCTCCGCGCGATCGTCGGCGATGATCGGCTCCAAGGCATCCCGCTCTTTTCGATCGGAAGGATCACGAGCCGTGCGATCGAGCGCGCGGGATTTCGCGTCGAGGCCGAGGCTCGGGAGACCTCACTCGAATCGCTCGTCGAGGCGCTCCGAAGCTGGGCCGTAGGCAAGGAGCGACAACGCGGTCTTGCCGCGGAGGCTTTCCAAGGAGAGCCCATCGTGAGAGCCGAGGAGGAAGCTTGAGACGCGATCTGCTCGCTCGCCTTTGGATGCGTTGGCTCGCGGGAGTGCTTTCGGTTTTCGCGCTCGCGGCCTGCGAGTCGAAGGATGTCAAGTCCGTCTACGAGATCCCGATCGCGGAGCTGCCGTGCGCCTACGGTTTTCCGGACGATGAGATGGGCGGCGAGTCCGGCGATTTTTGGGCGAGCGCCCCCTTCCCCGACGCCGAAGGTGAGCTCGATGAAGGGTGCGAATGGCTCCCATTCCCGGGGCTCAGTCTCCTCGAAATCGAACATGGGCTCGGGCGGACCCCCTCTCAGATCTCGATCTACATCTCCTTTGCCCCGAACGGTGAGTCATCCACGATTTCGAGCGGCGACTCCGGTCGCATCGTCGGCGCCGACGAGCGCTTCGTCGTCGTCGAGAACTTCACCGAGCAGCATTTTTATCTCCGGGTCGAGATTCGATGAGCGAGCTGCTCCATTTTGATGAGGCAAGCGAGCGCTCCTACGCACGCCTCAGAGCGTTGTCGACGCTTCTCTTGCTGCCGGCCTCGTTTTATCTGCTCATCCGGGGCGGCTTTCTCGGAAAGCTCCTCGGTGTGGCCGGCATCGCCATCTCCATCTCTTACCTTCGCCGCGTTCGGCGGCCCTCACTGCGGCCTCCCATCGAAGCGCTTGAGCTGGATCGCGGCGCAATCGGCCTCATCGAAGGCGATCGACGCACGCTCATCAAACGAGAAGACGTCGCACGCCTCCGCCTCGACGAAGAGAAGCTCCTCGTCCGGATCGAGCTCAAAGGCGGCGGACGCATCGAGCTTCTGCCGGGCTATGGGGGCCTCGGCGCGGTCGCGCTCCTCGAACGCCTCGATCGAGCCCTTCGCTAGTTTTGGGCTCGCAAGCACCCGCATTCCGTGCCCCTTTGGAGGGAGGCGATGCGAAGTGGGTCAATCGGCGTTATCTTATCCACTATGCCGAGAAAGCCAGGCGCAGATGAAGGGACGATCCTCGAAGAGCGGACGCGACCCAAATTCAAGCGCCCTCCCCTTTACAAGGTCCTTCTACATAACGACGATTACACTACGCGTGAATTCGTCGTTTACGTCCTTCAAGCCATCTTCGATCATGATGAGCAGACCGCAGTCTCCATCATGCTCCATGTGCACCACCGCGGTGTGGGCGTGGCGGGCGTCTATACACGAGAGATCGCGGAGACGAAGATCCGCACCGTCGAGGTTCTCGCTGAGCGCGAGGGGTTTCCGCTCCTTCTCACGATGGAGCCGGATGATGATGATGATGAATGAGGACCGGGTGTGCCGATGATCTCGAAAGAACTCCAGGCGACGCTCCGGCGAGCCTATGACGACGCGAAGGCCGCGAGGCGGCAGTACATCACGCTCGAGCAGCTCCTCCTCTCACTCCTCGACGATCCGGAGGCGCGCGCTGCGCTCGAGTATTTCGGTCTCGATCTGGGAGAGCTTCGAACGGCGCTCGAGGACCATTTGGAAGCGAACTCGGTGCGTGTCCGAGGGGATATGGAGATCGAGCCGCAGCAAACCGTCGCCATGCGTCGCGTCCTCGAACATGCGGCGCTCCACGCGGTCTCCTCGGAGGCCGAAAAGATCGACGGTGCGACGCTGCTCGTCCAGATCATCCAACAGCCCGATTCGCTCGCAGCGTACCTCCTTCTCTCGGGGGGGATCGATCCGCTGCAACTCAAGCGCTACCTCTCCCACCATCGGCGCTCGGGGGGAGCGGCGAGGCGCGCGCATTCGCGCGACGAAGAAGCCGGCTCGGTCCAAAGCGAAGGCGCGACGAGTCACGATGCCATCGCGGATTTTTGCACCGATCTGAACGAAGAGGCGCGTGCGGGGCGCATCGATCCCCTCATCGGCCGAGAGGCGGAGCTTGAGCGGATGATTCAGATCCTCGTCCGCCGGCGAAAGAACAACCCGGTTCTTGTTGGCGAGCCGGGGGTCGGAAAGACGGCCATCGTCGAGGGACTCGCGCGCCGCATCGTCGAGGGGAACGTTCCCGAGGTCCTCGAAAACGCACGCATCTACGCGCTCGACATGGGTGGCCTTCTCGCCGGGACGAAATACCGCGGCGAGTTCGAAGAGAGGCTCAAGGGGATCCTCGACGCCATCGAAGAGAGGCACGATCGAGACGAAGAGGACGCGCTCCTCTTCATCGATGAGATCCACATGATCGTCGGCGCTGGCGCAACGACGGGCTCGACAATGGACGCGTCGAATCTTTTGAAGCCCGCGCTCGCTTCGGGGAAGCTCCGCTGCATCGGCGCAACGACCTACTCCGATTTCAAGCATCTCGAACGCGATCGGGCGTTGACTCGCCGATTTCAAAAGATCGACGTCCCCGAACCCAGCGTCGAGGAAGCCATCCAGATCCTCGAGGGGCTCAAGCCTGGCTATGAAGCGCATCACGGGGTCACGTACGAAGAGGGCGCGATTGAGGCGGCTGTGCGGCTCTCGGCGAAACATATCGTCGAGCGATTCCTGCCCGATAAGGCGATCGACGTGATCGATGAAGCCGGCTCTTTTGACCGCATGAAACCCGACGCCGAGCGAAAGCGCCGCATTTCCGTCGAAGACATCGAGGCGGTGGTGAGCCGGATGGCGCGGGTTCCCGTCCAAGCCGTCTCGAAAGATGAGCAATCGAAGCTCCGTGAGCTCGAGCCTGCGCTAAGAAGCGTGATCTTTGGTCAAGACGAGGCGATCGAATCGCTTGTCTCCGCGATCACGCTCTCACGTGCGGGGCTTCGCGCGCCCGATAAGCCGGTGGGCTCGTTCCTCTTCGCCGGGCCGACAGGCGTCGGAAAGACCGAGCTTGCGCGACAGCTCGCCAAAATCCTTGGGATCGAACTGATCCGTTTCGATATGAGCGAGTATAGCGAGCGCCATACCGTCTCGCGACTCATCGGCGCGCCACCTGGCTATGTCGGCTTCGATCAGGGTGGACAACTCACCGACGCCGTCCGCAAGCATCCGCATAGTGTCGTGCTGCTCGATGAGATTGAAAAGGCGCACCCCGAGCTCTTCAACATCCTGCTCCAAGTCATGGATAACGCGAAGCTCACGGACAATACGGGGCGTGAGGCAGATTTCCGAAATACCATCATCATTCTCTCGACGAACGCAGGTGCGTTCGAAGCTCAGGAGAAAGTCGTCGGTTTTGGTCGCGGCGGCGATGCGGTCGACGCGGCGCTCATCGCGAGTAAATCGAAGGCCGCCATCGAGAGGCTCTTTCCGCCCGAGTTCCGAAACCGTCTCGATGCGATCGTGCAGTTCTCCTCCCTCAGCGATGAGGTGATCCTCAAGGTCGTGGACAAGGAGCTTGGGCTGCTTCGCGACATGCTTGTCGAGAAGGACGTCGGACTCGTTGTATCGGATGAAGCGAAGCGCTGGCTCGCGCGCGAGGGGTACGATCCGAGAATGGGTGCGCGTCCGATGGCGAGACTCATCGAGCGTCGGCTCAAGCGCCCGATCGCCGAAGCGATGGTTTTTGGCGAGCTCGAAGACGGAGGCCAAGCCGAGGTGGATGTCGTAGACGGTGAGCTCAAGGTGAGCTTCAATTAAATCCGATGATCTGGCTCGATGATTTGGAGGATCTGAGCTTTCCGGATCATTCGCTCGCGCGTCCTGACGGCCTCCTTGCCGTCGGCGGAGATGCCTCGCCCGAGAGACTCCTTGCCGCCTATCGCCAAGGGATCTTCCCGTGGCCCTACGAAGATCTCCCCCTGCTTTGGTTCTCACCCGATCCGCGCTTCGTCCTCCCCATCGGCGCGCTTCACATCTCGCGCTCCCTACGACGCGAAATGCGAAGGCAGCCGTATGAGATCCGCTTCGACCGCCGATTTGCGGAGGTGATGCGGGGCTGCGCGACGGCGAGGCGGCGCGGTCAGTCGGGGGGCACGTGGATCACCGAAGAGCTCATCGAAGGATACCAAGGGCTCTTCGAGTGGGGCTACGCACATAGTGCGGAGGCGTATCTCGATGGGACCCTCGTCGGCGGACTCTATGGAGTGACCATCGGCGACTATTTCTGCGGCGAGAGCATGTTCGCGCTCGAAAAGGACGCCTCAAAGATTGCCTTCATCACGCTCGTCGCAGCGCTCGCTGAGCTCGGCTACACCACCATCGACTGCCAGGTGCACACCGATCATCTCGCGCGATTTGGCGCAGAAGAGATCCCGCGCGCGGTCTTTCTCGATCATTTTCTCGTGAGAGCAGACGAGCGCCTTCATATCGGCTCCCTCGCCGGAAAAGAGCCGAGCCCTGAAGAGGCCCTCACCACGCTCGATGCCAAACGCGCCGCGGCGGGACCGTTTCTCAGCGCGGAGGGACGCCCCGGAAATAGACCATCCCGAACTCCTCGTCCACCTCGGGGATCGGGATGACGGCCATTGCAACATCGCGCATCACGATCTTTCCTGGGAAGATGGCATGGTCCGGACTTTTGGCGAGCGCCTCACGACGCGCGCTGGCGTTCGGGATCTCGGCCGTGATCTCTCCCGCAGCGTCGGGGAGCGGAAAGTGCTCATCGCCGTGGTAGGCGAAGGCCCAGATGATCGCCCCTTCGCGAATTTGCTCGCCGAATTCGCGGCGCATTTGGAGCGTGATCTTACGACCTTCTTTCCAAAGCGCGTAGCCCGCGACCGCGTGTGCAACCGTTTCGCCGCCTTTGGCGATGGGAGCGTGGAAGAAGAGATAGGGAGTCCGGCGGTCTGCTTCCCCGAGCGTCCCGACAAGGTGTCCTGAGCGTCCGGAGCGGAGCGCTGCCTCCAGTCCGGGGCTTTCGCTCACGAGGTTTCGCTCGCCGTCTTGGGGCTTCGTTTCATCGCTTTCGAGCACGACCCCATCGGGGCTTAAGACAAAGAGGCGATCGACGGGCGAAAATACAAAGGCTTGGATCACTTCGGGCGGACGCTTGACGCCAAGGAGCTCGGTCCTGAGCTTCGCGGCGTCGGGTGGTCCGTCACCTTCGAAGAGCGGCGCGAGGCGAGCAGCGAGCGTCTCGACTCCATCGGTGTGCTTTTTGAGATCGTCCGTGACCGAGGCGCGGATCCGCTGGATCTCTTCTCCTTTTTCAAGTGTCTCCATCGCGCGCTGAATCTCAGTCTTTCCACATCCCGAAAGGACGAATGCGGACGCGATAAAAACGCCCAGAAAACGTTCGAACTTCATCCAGCTCCTTCTCCCATTACGCTGGAATACGCGGTCTTCTGAGTTCGATCGAGAAATCGAGGGCAAATTGGATCGGTGAGGCCTGCTCATACGCTCTTTATAATCATCCCTTGTGGTGATGGACAATCCCCCCGCGGCATCGCCTGACGCCAAGGCCCGAAGAACGATCGCACGGTCCATCGAGCGCGCATCCAAACGGAGCCTCGCGATCCAAGACGAAACACGATGGAGGCGCATTTTCCCGCCCGGCCGCCCCCGCTGTGCGCCTGAGCGTAGCGCCCGCGAAGCGCAGAGTCGAGATCGCAGAGCGGCGCATTTCCTACGCGTCGATTCGGATCGCGCAGCGCACACTTATCGGGGCGATCTCTCGCAGCTTCTCAACGTGCGATGGGCATTTTCCGTCTTCGCTCATTGCGTCTCCATCAATGAAAAGAGAGACTAGGGGGCGATTCGGCTTCCCTGGACCCATGCGATCGAAGCTCCAAACCCCGATGCTTTTTCCCGCCATAAAAAAGCGGCTCATTTTCTTCGCGCTTTTTTTCCATATGCCGGCGCACGCGGGCTGTATCGAGGTTCCCTCCACGCAGCTCATGGCCATCTTTCTTGCGGATGATGAGATCGCCAATGAGATTACGGACGTTGAGCTCAAAGTCTATGGGTCAAGCGAGGGCACGCCTCCGGAGCACGTCGCCACGGTGCACTTTACCCACGAAGATTTTCCAGCGAGCGTCGCCCTTGTCCCAGCCGATCCCGACGATGAGAGCCGCGAGTTCGGGCTCCAGGCCACTGCGAGCGATGAAGACGCACGTCCGCGGGCGATCGTAAGGGCACGCGGGCGCTACGTTCCGGACGAAGCGCGAACTGCCTATCTCCGCTTCGATAACGACTGCCTCGATATCCTCCACTGCTCGCCCGACGAAACCTGCTCCCTCGGGCGCTGCGTCAATGCGGAGCTCACCGAAGCCGACTATGGCGAGCTGGGCGACGGAGAGACGATCGGACTCCCGCCGATTGCGCGTCCCGACCGCGCGCTGGTCCATGTGGGAGAGAGCGTCCTGATTCATCCGCTCGAAAACGATCGCGATCCCGAAGAGTCCGATCTCCGCCTCGAGCGGGTCGAGGTCTGGGACGCTCCTTCAAGTGAGCTCGCGCTGAAAAGCGTTGAGATCGTCGACGGGGCGTCCCTCCGGGTGAGCTTCGACGAATACCCAGGTGAGACCGTCCGTTACGTCTATACCGTTCAGAATGAGCGCGGCCTCAAAGCGCGCGCCCTCATCCGCCTCGACGTCGTCGACCGCGATAGCGATGGCGATGGCATCCCCGACAACATCGAACGCGCCTCGGGCTGCCTCGATCCCTTCAACCCCGATACCGACGGAGATGGCATCCCCGACGGCGTGGAGGACGCCAATCGAAACGGCCGCGTCGATGGGGATGAAACCGATCCCTGCCGCATTTCGACCGATGATACCGGCGTCTGCGATGGCGCCTGGCGCACTCCCATTCCGGACGGATGCGAAGATTTCGCCGTTCGCTTCATTGATCCCTCGCGTCCGACCGGCGGAACCGTCGACGGCCTCAGTTGGGAGACCGCATTTTTTAGCCTCGAGCAAGCCCTCCAAGCCGAATCGAGCGGAACAATGCCCGTCTCGAGACATTATTGGATTCGTGAGGGAACACTCGATTCATTCACGCCGATTTACCTTGTACAAGGCCATTTTCAG
Organism: Sandaracinaceae bacterium; assembly: GCA_012514415.1. Taxonomy (GTDB): domain Bacteria; phylum Myxococcota_A; class Polyangia; order Polyangiales; family Houyiibacteriaceae; genus JAAYBZ01. The sequence goes on along the minus strand of JAAZAH010000282.1, from coordinate 1,275 downwards.
CGCATCTACGGGGGCTTCCGAGGAGAGGAGCTCTCGGCCGCGCATCGATCGGCGCATCATTGGACCGAAATCGATCCGGCTTGGATTGAACCCGGCTCCCCCTTCATCGCGGTCTCCCATTCCCAATCGCTCATCTTCGATGGCTTTGCTTTTCGCGGGATTCGGCGCGAACACGAGGACGACGCGCTGCCGCCTCCGCTCGTCCGCGTCTACGAGTCTCAATCCGTCCGGCTTTCTCGCCTGCTCTTCAGCGAGGTCGAGTCCGAAGCCGCGATCGAGGCGCAAGGCGTCACCGATCTCGTGCTCGACGAGCTGATTGTCTTTCGGAGCGCCGGCCGCAGTGAAGAGAGCGCCGGGCTCATCCACCTCAACGATGTCCAAGGACGCCTGAGTGGATCGCTCTTTGTGAACAATCCGGGAGAGGAACGTCAGATCCTCGCGACGCCCTCAGGGAAACCTTCGGTCCAGCCTCTGATTCGCCTCTCCGCACAATCCGACGACACGGTGAATGATTTTGAGATCGTCCGGAGCGGCTTCTACGCCAACAAGGCCGAGACGTGGGCGGCAAGCATTTTCGAAGCGACCTTTCCGATCTCGGCGCCTTCGCCGAAGATCCGGATGGCCGATATCAAAATGCTCCTTCCGGCATACGCCGCGCTGCCTGCGAGCGCCCTCAATGTGCGCGGCGCCGATGTCTTCGAGCTTCTCAATGTCGAGATTTACGATAGCAGCGCGCGAATTGACATCCCCGATGCCTATGTGGGTGCAACGGATCAGACCATCCGTGTTTTCGATGCGAATCGCGTCTCCATTCGACACCTTACAAACGACACGCGGTACATTTCGCCATGGAATCGCCTTCTCTTTGTGAACGCGAATGAGTCGGGGCGGGCGACACAAATCCGGATTGAGGATAGCGTCTCAACTCAAGCAAACCCCATCTACGATCAAAACGATATCCTCGCACAGTTGACGGTGGAAGTTCGCCGTTATTGCGCGACCGAGCGGTTTGAGCTTTCGCCAGAAAACGCTCCGACGCCGAAAGGCTGCCCTCCCGATGCGGCAGCGAATGGTGATTCACTTGTGCAAGGACTCGGGATCGAGCTTGAGGAGCTGAGTGCCACGCCGGGCGGCCTCCCCGTCAAACCTCCCCTTCGCCCGGGCTATCATTCGCGCCGCGCGGGCCCCTATCTCGAGCGCATCACGCGTGGAGCGACAAACGGCACCGAATGCGCACCCTCACTCGCGTGGTCGGCAACAGCGAGCGATTGCCTT
>JAAZAH010000281.1 GCA_012514415.1 Sandaracinaceae bacterium | reverse complement strand
TAGCGCCACGAGGATGGCGGCGACATGTTTACAATGACCATCGGGGCCTCTCCATCCGGGGCAATTGCACTCCGAGATGAAGGTGTTTTCGGGCCCGAGGCGGACGGTGGTGCGATACGGCTCCGCGTTATTCCGGACAACGATCTCGCCTGAGACCGCCTCGCCTTCGTCGCGAAGATTCGCGATGGCGTTCCGACGCGCGTAGAGGCGCCCTCGTAGAAAGGCGTTGCCCCCTGTCACGCGCTGAATCGCGCGATCGCTCATAGTTCCGACACGCTTGGCGATGGGGGACTTCGATGAGTCCTCATTCGGCGCATCCTGCGGAGTGATTTCCTGCACAGGGCTCTCGGCCATGATTATCGACTTCCGAACTCGCTTGCTGCCCCGGTATCAGCAGCGCTCGATCTGGACTAGAGACGTCGTTACGAAAAAGAAAAACAGCTCCCCGCGTAAGAAACCTGGGGCACCGCATCCTCTCTCAGGGACCTCTTGCGCCTGCCAACCGAGAGCCGTGCGATGGTGCGCGGGGGACCCGGGACGTTCCGGGCCGTTGCCTATAATCATACACAGCTCGATCCCCTTGGCAAGCCCTTCCCCTTCATCCGATTCGAAAATCGGCGTATCAGGCCTTATCTATATGAAATGGGCATCATCCGCAGATCGCGCTTCGTCCCCGATCGACTGGACGAGAGCGCGGTGCTCGGATAAAACGCCCAGCCGTTCGATTTCATCACCCAGTGTGGCATGAAGCTAAAAGCGTGGAGTACTTCGGATGATCAAGGTCGCAATCTATTTTGACGGTAAGAATTTCTATCACGGCTATGAGGACGGGGACGCGGCGTCCAAGCGCGTCGACTTCAAGAAGCTTGCCGATTGGCTCGTCGAGAGCGTCGGCGGCGATACGCTCTACGGCGCATTCTATTACACGGGCGTCGACAGCGCCGACGATCAGATGAGCCCCGGCCTCTCGCAGTTTTTGAGCAACCTCGAGCGAGTCCCTGGATATTTCGTTCGGCGCTTGACGCGGCGAACGGCGACGCATCATTGCGAGAGCTGCGGCGCGACGCATCGCTATTCTCGCGAGCGCGAAGTCGATACGAGCATCGTTGCCGATCTCGTGAAGCACGCCGCTGTCGGAGCCTACGACATCGCGATCCTGGTCTCGGGCGATACCGATCTCGGGGCAGGTGCAGACGCCGCGCGTGAGCTTGGAAAGCAGGTTTGGGTCGCAACTTGGGGCGAACGCGGCATCTCCTCGCGTCTCCGCCTCGCCGCATTCTCGACGCTCGATCTCACCAACGGCATCGACGTCTTTGCATGCGAGGGACGGCATGAAGCGCCTTTCCGCCAGCATAGCGAGCACGATGAAGACGACGTGCTCTTTTCCGAGATCTTCCTCGAGGAGCTCGAGCGCGCCGAGGAGCGCTTCTCCGATGGTTATGTGGGCGTGAATTTCTTTGTGACGCGCTGGCGCTCCGATCGCTTACTCGACGATCCGGCTGCACGCCGCCGCATCCTCGACCAGCTCGTCGAGGACGGACTCGTCGAGATTTTTGAGACCGAGGACGGGAGCCGCGGCATCCGTATCGTCCGATAGGCGTTCGCTTCAGGCCAGCTGGAGGCGGCGCCTCTTCACGCTTCGGGGCTCATAGCGGAAGCGCTCATCGCGGGCGAGCGCCTCGTAGCTGCCAAAGGCCTCGTCCGGATCGGAGATCCGATCGAGCGGCTCGTTGGGATCTTCCTCAGGCGGGTGATCAAAGCGGCGGAGCGTCTCGTAGCGAGTATTCCGCTCGATGGGGATCTTGCCTGCGCGGCGGATGGTATGGCGAAGCGTCGACGGGCGCATGAGCTGACCGTG
>JAAZAH010000280.1 GCA_012514415.1 Sandaracinaceae bacterium | reverse complement strand
ATCGTAGGACCCGCCATCGCTCAGCCGGAGACGGAGCTCGCCCCCTTTATGCCGAATGAGGACGCCGGGCTCGGGGTGATTCAGCGGGCTCAGCGCGAGCGGGGGCTCGAGGCCGGCAAGCTCTTTTCGTAGAAGGCCCTCGCCTGTGCGCGCGTCGATCACGAGAAGCTCGCCCGGGGTGCCCGCATAGGCCGTCGCGATCCATGGCGTCCCGTCCACCACGAGGTCGGTCGATGTGGCAGGCTGCTCATCGGCGAGCGTTCGCGCCGGCTCAGGGCTCCAATACCGAAAGGAGAGGTCGTCGGCGCTGAACGCTTGAACCGTGGGGTAGCCGCGAGCCTCGAAGACATCGGCCACGATAAGTCCGTCGATCACCCGCGGCTGACTCCCCTTCGGGATGCCGAAGAGCGTGATCTTCACCGGCTGCGAATCGTCCGCCAAGATCTTCGTGAGGTGGACGTAGCCTCGCTTTCGCGAGATATCGCGAAAGAGCGCGGCCGAGTCTTCGTCGATCGCCGCCATGGCGAGGATCGTTCCGCGCGGATCTTTGGCGCGAAAGAACGCGAGGAGCGCCACGATCACCGTGATCCCGATCAAGGAGAGGAAGGCGAGGACGACCTTCTTTCCGGTGATGCGCTTCGTCTCATTTGTCGACATGTGGAGGCTCATAGCAGGCGAAATCTCCGAAAGCAGGCCGGATTCGGCTGGACGTTGCGAAATACGATCGCAGAACAGAGCTTTGCTTTTCTGCGGCAGCTCGTCTAAGAGCGCCTCAGAGTCCGCCCCCGCCCATGCTCTTCAGCAGCATCGATTATTTTATCTTCCTCGGCTTCGCCCTGACGATCTTCTGGGCGCTCCGGAATTTTCATGCGCCGCGCCTCGGTGCGATCTTTGCGCTGAGCTGCCTTTTTTATATGGCGTCGCACCCGACGTATATCGGGCTGCTGCTTGTCTCGACGGTGCTCGACTATTGGATCGGGCAGCGGATCGACGCCTCCGACGATGAAAAGGTTCGCAAGCGCTGGGTCGCGCTTTCCGTCGCCAGCAACCTGGGACTGCTCGGCTTTTTCAAATATTCAAACTTCTTCATCGATTCGCTGAACGATGGGGCGAAGCTCTTTGGATACGAGCTGAACCTGCCGCTGCTTCCAATCATCCTCCCCGTCGGCATCAGCTTCTACACCTTCCAGACGATGAGCTACACCATCGATATTTATCGGCGGCAGCTCAATCCCGCGAAGAATTTTCTCGAGTTCGCGGTCTTCGTCACCTATTTCCCGCAGCTCGTCGCCGGCCCGATCGTACGCGCGAGCGAGCTTCTGCCTCAGCTCGAGAAACGACCGGCCTTGAGACGTGAGCTCGTCGGCGAGGGAATTTTTCTCATCTTGACGGGGCTCACGAAAAAGATCGTCGTTGCCGACTATCTCTCGGTGAACCTCGTCGATCGCGCCTTTGCGAACCCCGAGCTCTATACGGCGCCCGAAATGGTCGTCGCGCTCTACGCATTTACGGCACAGATCTATTGCGATTTCAGTGGAT
>JAAZAH010000279.1 GCA_012514415.1 Sandaracinaceae bacterium | reverse complement strand
GTGCCTTCGCGCCGAAAATCGGTGACGGTGACGCCTTGCCCCTGACGCACGGTGACAAGGCCGGCTTGCTCCAGCCTGCGAATCGCTTCACGGAGCGTGTTACGGTTGGTCGCATATTCGCGCGCAAGCTCGCGCTCGGGAGGGAGGCGTTGGCCCTTGGTAAATTCATCCGAGAGGATGCGTGCTCTTAATCGATCGAAGAGCTCCTCGGTCAGCACAACGGGGCTAGGTCGAAGCGGCGGATTATCGTTCATCGTGCGAGGACTCAATTCTGGCAAAAACCGAGGATTGGTTCAACCAATTTCTCGAAAACACCCACAAAAACACAAAAAACTGGAAAAAGGAGCGAAGACTGTGCAATTGGACGATCGTTTAGTTATAGTGAGGCCGACATGGCGAGACCGGTAAATGCCGACCCGGAGGCGACGAAACTCCGCATCCTTGAGCGCTCACTCGAGCTCTTTGCCGAAAAGGGCGTGAGCGGCGCGTCGATCCGTGAGATCGCCAAGGCGTCCGACGTCAGCCTCGCCACCATTCATCATTATTTCGGTTCGAAGGACGGCCTCGCCGAGGCCTGCATCGAAAAAATGGATCGCCGCCTGATGCGTCTCGCCGAAGAGCTCATGCGGCGCGCCCGTCCGGATGATTCGGGATCGCTCCCCATCGCTTCGACCGTACGCGAGGCCTATCGCCTCGCACGTGAGTACCGGGGATCGGTTCAGCTTCTACTTCGACTCGCCGTGAGCGATGAGGGGCTGCCGCGCGCAAGACGCGAAGAAAAGCTCGCCCCCTTCCTCGACACGGCGACGCAGACACTCGGGGCCGCTCTCGGTCGTCGACCCGAGGAGCTCCGGCTCCCCCTCCAGACGATGATCTTCCTCACCGCGCGATACGTCGCCGCGAGCCCTGCCGATCTCTTGGTCGGCGCCGGCGAGGAAGATCTCGAGCGCGCTCATAAGTGCGTGGAAGAGCATCTCGTAGAAGTTGCCGAGAGCCTCTTCCTCCCCATCCGAGCCTAACTGTAACCACGCAGAGAGGCATGAAGACCCCAAAAGGGAAAGAGGAGAGCCATGAACCAACCCGCTCCGCATATGTCGCAAAGGATCGACGTTGAGATGAAACCCGCTCCGCCGACGCCGCACGTTTCCCCAAGCGATCGGCTCGAAGCGCTTTCACTGCCACTCACGCATCGCTTTGAGCTCGGCGAAACGATCACTCCGGTTCAAAAGGCTTTCCTCGACGAACGCGGCTACCTCATCTTCTCCCAGGTTGCGAAACAAGAGGAGCTTGACGCGCTCCTCGCCGAGCTCGAGCGCATCCAAGAGATGTGGCTTCGAGAGGAGCGCACCAAGGTCTATGGGATCCCGCTCTTTGTGGGCGAAGGGCTTAACGGTGAGCCCTTTATCCAGCGCTTTGGCTTCACATCGATGTTCTCGCCGCTCTTTTATCGCTTTGTTCGAGACGATCGCTTCGCGCCCATCCGAAGCTTGATCGGCGAGGGCGCGCGGGTTGGCGATGACGTGAAAGATGGAGTCGTCGTCAACCGCAACCTCAATACCGAGGGGAGCGCGTATCCGAACCTTGGTTGGCACACGGACGGCCTCCGATCGATCTTCTACGGCAAGATGCCGGGTCCGATGCTCAATGTCGGACTCCACTTTGACCGGGTCAAAGCAGACGAAGGTGGACTCCGCGTCCTTCCCGGAAGCCATCGGCAGAACTTTGTCGAGATGCTCACCCGAAAGATCCACTTCCTCGATCACCGCCCCGATCCCGATGAGCTCGCCATCGAAACCGAGCCCGGCGATCTCACGGTCCACGACGGGCGCATGTGGCATCGGGTCCAGCGCTCGCCTTATGTGGGCGCGCGAAGTCTGCGGCGCACGATGTACGTGCCTTATATCGTCGATGAATTCGAGCCGAAGGATGAGTCGAGCCCAACGCCGCTCTATCACACCATCGGTGTCTATATCCGAAAGGGCAAAAGGACGCTTCGGAAGCTCAAGCAGCGTCGTTGATCGACTGACGCGTGAGAGGCCCCTTTCGCCCCCCACCTACGGGTCGCAGGCGTCGCCGTGATCGGGGTGGCCGAAGAGTCGCGTTTCGGGTGGACTGACGGCGCGTTGGACGAGACCCCGCTGCGCATCTTCGATGTAGACAAGGTGCACGATCCCTTCCTCTTCGTGCCGAACGCTCGGCGCACCGGCGCGTGCGTTCGCGAGATTCACAATGGGAAAGGGGCTTCT
>JAAZAH010000278.1 GCA_012514415.1 Sandaracinaceae bacterium | reverse complement strand
AGATGAAGACGAAGACGCCCGAGAGCGCAAAAAAGACCAGACCGATCTTGAATGAAGCCGGCAAGGCGCGTTTCGTTGAGCGAGGGGCGTCGTTCATCGGACTTCCAAAAGCGTAGGGTCTCTATCAAAAATGACAAGCAGCGCGTCGTGAACTATTCACGTGGCTTAAACAGAACCACCGGGATACGGCACGGCTCGACCAAAGGCCATGGCGCGCATCGCTCCCGGGCTCTGCATCTTCTTTCGTGATGGAGCGGCGCGTGCACCTTCGCCCGTGCCGCTCCAGCGCTACGCTCGGCTCAGACCTTGAGGAAGGCGAGAACGAGGACGTAAATCACGAGCGACTCGATGAGCGCGAGGCCGAGAATCATCGGCACGAAGAGCTTGTCGCTCGCGCTGGGGTTGCGCGCGATGCCCTCGAGCGCAGCAGCCGCGGTGCGACCCTGAGCCATCGAGCCGCCGAACGCCGCGAGGCCAAGGCCGATGAAGGCCGCCGCGAGCGCAAGACCCGAGCCGCTGGACTCCTCGGCGGTGCCATCCTGAGCGAGGGCCGAGGCGCTGATGAGAAGGGGGGTGACGAATGCAAGGAAACGAAGGGTGAGCTTCTTCATGGGGAGAGCCTCCTGGCCCCCTCGCCAGGCCCTTCTTCCCTTGGGCCGGGTGAAAAAAAGCGAGGGGGGAACTTTATGTGTTGGGGTTACGGTTTTTGGTTAGCGATCAATGCCCATCCTCAGAGATGGCCATGGAGATATAAACGGTCGAGAGCAAGCAGAAGACCAAGGTCTGCACCGTGATGACGATGCAGCCAAGTGCGTAAATCGGCAGCGGAACGATGAAGGGGACCAGCCCGATGAAGATGCCGAGGACGAGGTGGTCCGCCGCCATATTGGCCATCAGACGGATGGCGAGCGTGATGGGCCGCGCGATGTGGCTGATGAGCTCGATGAGGAGCATCAGAGGCGCAAGCGGAAGGAAGGGGCCAAGGAACTGCTTCGCATATCCGAAGCCATGCTTCTTGATACCGAAGATATGCGTCGCGAAGAAGATGACCAGCGCGAAGGCGAGCGTTGTATTGAAATTCGTCGTGGGGACGGGGAAGAAGGGCATGATGCCGAGCAGGTTCGAGAAGAAGATCACGAACGCGGCGGTGCCGATGAGCGGGAGAAAGACCTTCGCCGCATCCTTACCCATCATCGAGGCCATCTGATTGTAGACGTAACCCGTGAAGAGCTCGACAAAGGTGCGGATGGAGAATTTCCCCTCGGGGACAATCGCAGCCTCCGTATCCTTGATTTGGGAATAGGTGCGAATCCCGAAGAAGAGGAGCACGGCAAGCACGGTGAGCAGTCCGAAGACATGCTGAACACCGACCTCCTCATGGGCGTACCACGTGAGCCCATCGGGGCTCATCGCCGCCTGCATCCTCCTCGCATTCTCGAGGAAGGTGTCGTGGAAGCCGAAGAAGCTAAACCAGGATTCGCCGTGCGGAAGATCTTGCGACATCTCAGCGCTCTTCGCCGAGCTCAGTGCGCTCGGCGAGTAAAAGGGGGACGGTGATGACGGAAAGAATGATCCCGCCACAGCCGATGGCAAAGCCAATCGCGTCAACACCGTGGCGGACGATGAGGAGATAGCAGAGAGCGGCCACAAAGCCGAGCTTGACCATCATGAGGACGGCCATCCCCGCCGCGCCTCGGGGCGAGGCATTCTGAAGGATGCGCGCTGCGATGAACGCGAGCGCGGCGAAATTCAAGACGGAGACGACGGTGCCGGTCAAGGCGCCAACAGCCGCGTGCGCACCGATCCCGAGATAGACGAGCACCGAGAGCGCAAGGCCGTAGCCTGCGCCAGCGAGGAGAATCGTCTTTACGGTATCGTTCTTCATTCGGTCTTATCGGTGTCGTCGTTCTTTGCGAGGTCGGCCTTGATGCGGCTTGCGACCCTGTAGAGGCTCTTGAACCCCGCGGCAATCCCTAATGCGAGCCCGAGCCACATCAGCCAGGGTCCCGTATCGAATTTCTCAGCGAGCCAACGCCCGCCCATGAACCCCACCACGATAGAAACCCCCATCTCAATTCCGAGGGTGATGACCGAACCAAGCGAGCGGAGTTGCTTGGTCAGTTCGCGGGTGAACAGCATGGGTTCAGTCCTTCGATTGCAGCAAGTTTCAGAGAGCCACGTCAAAGATGAAGAGGTCTTTGAACGCGGGCCGCGTGTAGCATGGAGGGATCATAGGGTCAAGAGAGGGCAGCGAAGTAGATGAGCTGAAGAAGGTGATTTTCGTCGTCTTCTCAAGGGGTTTCTCGGCGGGGGCCATGCTCGGAACAGCGAAAGATATCCATCCGACGTGCTTTTGGAGGCTCCCCGCGCGATCGCATTATCTGCGTTTTCCGCCTGGTCTCTGTGCGGCTCATACGGCCGCGAACGCCAACTTGAGCGCCGCACGCGTCCGCTCAAGCAGCTCCGGTGTATGCGCAAGTGAGAGGAACGCCGCCTCGAATTGACTCGGCGGGAAATAGACGCCGTTTTGGAGGAGAGCATCGTGGAAAACGGCATAGGCTTCGCGATCGGAGCGCGCGGCCTCTTCAAAATTGCGGATGGGCCCCTCGGCGAAGAAGATCGTGATCATCGCGCCGACGCGCTGAATCGT
>JAAZAH010000026.1 GCA_012514415.1 Sandaracinaceae bacterium | reverse complement strand
CAGAGCACCTCATATGCAAGGTCTTTCCGGAGAAAGAGCACCTCCTCGAGTGCTTCGCGGGTCACCACCAAGAGGCGCACGCGTTCATGCGCTTTGGCATCGGCGCTTCGCGGCGAAGAATCAATCAGCGCCATCTCACCGAATGCCTCGCCGGCACGGAGCACTGTCAGCGCCTCTTCGCCCATTCCACCAACTTCCCGGCTGATGCGGACGGCCCCCTCAAGGATGAGGTAGAGCGACCCACCTGGATCACCTTCTCTAAATATGGACTCGCCCACCCGATAGGTCTCTTCCTTGCCGATGCCGGCAAGCAGTGCGAGGCCTTCCCGCCGGATGCCGTGGAAGAGCCGAATTTGTCCTAGGGCCTGAATAGTATGGTCGAAGTCTTCCATCGGAGCGCCTCGAATGAGCCTATCAGTGGAGGGTCATGGGAGACAAATTCCACGTACACCAAAAGAGGGTCCATGTCTGCGGGTCAATTCATGATTGCAAAAATATGTATACGTTCCTATCATTATCGCCCTCGAATGTTTCGCTCGAATGCAGGGTCTATGGTGGAGGATGCTTTTGGGCGGAGTCGGCATCGATGGAGGTATCATCGATGAACGTAGGGAGGGAGATCCGCGCTTCTATGTGGGTATTCAAAGCAGGGGTTGAGTCGGGTCCTTAGACAAAGGTTCCCAAGCGGCTGTTGGGCCGAGCGGCATCTCGTCCAAATCGGGCGTGATGGGGAGACCTGGCCTCAAAGGGATCAGGGGGTTTTTATGGAAGAATCGGTGATTGAATTGGCAGAGGGGCTGTTCAGCCTCGATCCCGTTCGGAGTTATGCGCCGCGCGCAGCGGGGCTCATCGCAAAGACGGTGGGTGCGGATGCGTTTCAGCTCGAATCCGCGACTGAAACGCGCGTTGAAAGCGAGCCGCCTCCGCCGCCTGGGCAAGCGCCTTGTCTGAGCCTCCCCATTCGTCAGGGGCGAGAGCAGAGCGGGACGCTCCATCTTTACCTCGACGAGCCGGGCGCCTCGCTCAGTGAATCCAAAACGCGCATCGCGCGCTGGGCGGTGCGGCTTCTCGCCCGAGGGCTCGATTATAGCGCGCGTCTCGCCGATGAAGGGGCGCGCCGAAGTGGAGAAGACGTCGCCGAGGCGCTGAGCCGTGCGCCGCTCACTCCGCGCGAGCGAGATGTGGTGGCCCTCCTCGTCTCGGGCGCGAGCACGCGCGAGATCGCGACGCGGACAGGACTCACCATCTCGACGGTGAATACCTATCTGAAGCGCATCTTCTCCAAGCTCGGCGTCCACTCGAGGGTGGAGCTCGTCGCCAAAATGGCGGGGACGACCGAGGGGGCGAACGCGTACCAGGCGTCGCGGGATTCATCGCGGCCTCCCTCGGGATCGGATGAACCTCCACGAGCGCTTCAATAAGAACCTCGGGTCGGAAAGCACCGTGAGCTCACCCGCGCCCCTGCGTGGGGTGAGTGAGAGGTCGGACGATCAGCGTCGCTCGGCGATCTGACGGAGCGCTCCGAGTTCGCGCGCCCCAACTTCCCGCGTGAGGACGAGTGCGACGATGAAGGCGAGGGCTCCCGCGGCGAGGGCGCTCGGCGCGGCAAGCCATGGCGAAGCATCCCCCATCCGCCCAGCCAGTCCATCGGCAGCCAGGAACGAGATCGCCGCCGCGACCCCAACGCGGACGATGCGCAACATGAGGTGAAGCGCACCGAACCGCATCCGTAGGGCGAATAACGAGAAGAAGAGGGCGAGTCCCATGCCGCTACCGGTGGCGAGTGCCGCAGCGCGGAGGGCGGGCTCTTCGATCCCCCCGCTTGCGCCAACGAGGCCGCGGTTCAAGACAACGATCGATGCGACCCCAATGAACGCGAGGCCGGCCGAGACGCGCGGCCGGTTCGCGGCGTTCAAGATCGTCGCCGCGACGACGAAGACCGTAAAGGGGACGATGCCGAGCAGCAGGATCCGGAGCGCTTCGGCGCCGACGCCATAATCGGACGGATAGGCGAGGGCGAGGAGGGGCGCGGCCGCACCGGCAAGTGGCGCGGCAAAGAAGGCAGAGGCGATGAGCGCGAAGCGGATGGCAGTGAGCGTCGTATTGCGCGCGCGCTCTTCATCTCCGGCGGCGAGCGCGCGGCTCACCATGGGAAGGACGATGAAGGTCGTCGCGAGGACGAGCTGATAGGGGACGAACGCAAAATTCTGCGCTCCACGATAATGCCCGACGATCTCGTTTGCTTCGCGGATGGCGAGCGCGTCCGTACGCTCGGCGCTCAATAAATCGACGAGGATGGGTTTGATGACCCAAAGATCGATCTGGAGCATGGCGTTCATCAACCCCTGGTAAAGGAAGATCGGCGCCATGAAGCTGAGGAACTGGCGGTAGGGGACGCCTTCGCCCGCCTGTCCCCAGCCGACTTTGACGAGCGCGAGAAAAAGGACGAGGACGGCGGCGATCGCAAATCCATAGACCGCGCCGATGGCGCCAAAGCCGAGCGCCGCACCGGCCAGAATGCCGGCCGTCCGGAGCGTCGTGAAGCTCGCGTCGAGTTTGGCCTGATCGATGAAGCGCTCCTCGCCGTTGAGCCTTCCGACGAGGGCGGCGTACATCGCGTAGGCGAAGATCACGAGGCTCGCAGCCTCGATGAGTGGCTTGAGGGCGGGATCGCGCGAAACCTCCGAGAGCGCGCCTGCGAGTCCAAAGGTGAGGAGGGCGAGAGCGAAGCCGATTCCGGCCATGAGCTGGAGCGCTCGCCTCCCCGTGATCTCGGCCCGATCGCGCGCCTCGCTCACGAATTTTGAAACGCTCTGAATCGTGGACGCGATGAGAATATTCGTGAGGATGGCCACGCCCGCCATGGCATGCGCATAGAGCCCAAAATCGGCCGCTTCATCAAAGAGGCGCGGGAGGCCGAACTGAACGGCGAAGGCCGCGAGGACAAAATAGAGCTTGGCTGCCCCAATGGTGAGGAAACCACGGCCGGCGCGCTTCTTTTCCGCGAGATCATTCATACGCCAAGCGAGCCATAGGGCCCCAGTTGGCTTTCCGTCAAAAATCCTTCTCAGCCGCGAAGCCGAAGCGAGAGAAGATCCGCCTGCGATCTTGACCGGGCGCAGGCGATGATTAGGTTCTTGGCCACACGAACACACTGGTTCAATTCCAGTCACAACGAAACGCGGAGAATAAAAGGATGGGCAAGATCATCGGAATCGATCTCGGAACGACCAACAGCGTCGTGGCGGTGATGGAGGGCAAAGATCCCAAAGTCATCGTCAACGAGGAAGGTGATCGCGTGACGCCGTCGATCGTCGCTTGGGACGATCTGGGTGAGGTCCTTGTCGGACAGATCGCCAAGCGCCAATCGATCACCAACCCCGAGGGCACCATCTTCTCCGCCAAGCGTTTCATCGGTCGACGCTACGACGAGGTCGATGTCGCCAAGGAACGGGTGCCGTATCAACTCGAGCGTCGTCCGAATGGAGACATCGGCTTTAAGGTCCGCGATAAGAGCATCGCGGCGCCCGAGGTGAGCGCACACGTCCTCCGCAAGCTCAAGAAGGCGGCCGAGGATTATCTGGGTGAGAGCGTGACCGAGGCCGTGATCACGGTCCCGGCGTATTTCAACGACTCTCAGCGCCAGGCGACCAAGGATGCGGGTAAAATCGCCGGTCTCGATGTCAAGCGGATCGTCAACGAACCGACCGCAGCCGCGCTCGCTTACGGCCTCGATAAGCAGGATGACCACCTCATCGTCGTTTACGACTTCGGCGGCGGGACCTTCGATGTTTCGATCCTCGAGGTCGGCGGTAACGTCGTCGACGTCGTCGCGACCAACGGTGATACACAGCTCGGCGGAGATGATGTCGATAAGGCGATCATCGATTATCTCATCGAGGAATTTCGGCGCGATACCGGCATCGATGTCGCGAACGATAAGATGGTCCTTCAGCGCCTGAAGGACGCCGCCGAGCAGGCGAAGATCGAGCTGTCGAGCAAATTCGAGACGCAGGTGAATCTCCCTTTCCTCACCGCGGATGCGTCGGGTCCGAAGCACATGAATATCCGGCTCACCCGGGCAAAGCTCGAGTCGATGATCGAGCCGCTGATTCAGCGCACGCTTGAGCCCTGTAAAAAGGCGCTCGCGGACGCGAAGAAGACGGCCGCGGACATCGACGAGGTGATCCTCGTTGGAGGTTCGACCCGGATCCCACTCGTTCAGGAGACGGTGAAGAAGTTCTTCGGCAAGGATCCGCATCGGGGCGTGAACCCGGACGAGGTCGTCGCGCTCGGCGCTGCCGTCCAAGCGGGCGTGCTCAGCGGCGATGTGAAGGATGTCGTCCTCCTTGACGTCACCCCGCTCAGCCTCGGTGTCGAGACGCTCGGCGGCGTGATGACGGTGATGATCCCGCGCAATACGACGATCCCCACCAAGAAGGAGGAGATCTACTCGACCGCGGACGACAACCAGACGAAGGTCGAAATCCACGTCCTTCAGGGAGAGCGAGCCGAAGCGCGCCTCAATAAGAGCCTCGGACGCTTCCACCTCGAGGGCATCCCGCCCGCTCCGCGCGGTGTTCCCAAGATCAAGGTCACCTTCGATATTGACGCCAACGGTATTTTGAACGTGACGGCGCGCGATGAGGCGACCGGTAAGGATCAGAAGATCACCATCACGGCCGGTTCGGGTCTCTCCGAGGAAGAGGTCCAGAAGATGATCGACGAGGCCAAGGCGCACGAGGAAGAGGATAAGAAGCGCCGCGAGCAGATTGAGACGCGCAACCGCGCAGATCAGCTCTGCTACCAAGTCGAGAAGAGCCTCGAAGAGCTGAAAGATAAGCTCGATCAGGCCAAGGTCATCGAGATCGACGAGAAGGTGAAGGCGCTTCGGGATGCGATCAGCCGCGAGGATAACGATGCCATCCCGCCGAGGCTCGCCGAGCTTGAGGCGGCGATGAAGGAGATCGCCGAGCAGGCCTATAGCGCCGCGGCCGGTGCGGACGCGGGATCGAGCGCGTCCAGCGACTCGAGCGAAGGTGGCGACGATGTGATCGACGCCGAGTTCGAGGAGAAATAACTCAGCCGACGATGCCGCAGCATAAAGAGCCCGCCCGTCAGGCGGGCTTTTTTGCATGCGGTTTCGCGCGTCTCGGGAGATCTCGAAGAATTTCGCGGGATCTCGCCGCGATGGAGCGAAGCCTCCGGTGCGAGCCTTTTCGATGGAGTCGGCTTCCGATGGTTGCGCCATCGGAGTCCCAGGAAGCTCTCCGTTTCGAAGACGCTCAGCGCCGCGGCTTCGCGCCTTCCTCGAGCTCACCGCTTACGGCGATCACACCGCGAATGACGCGAGAGATTGGGCCAATGAGGTCGGTGAGGCGATCGACTCGGCCTTCTTCGAGCGCTTCGAGCGTGGTCTCGTTGATTCCGCCGACGATGAGCATGGCGACGTTAATATCGATGGGAGGCTCGGCGCCGGCCGCGTTGATCTCACGCATCAAGAACTCGGCGAAACGGCGCATCACTTTTCGTCGCACGCTCCAGCCCTCTTTTCCTAGCGCAAGGAGTTCGAGAAAAAGCGTGCGGACGATTTGGGGCTCGTTCTGGAGCAACTCGAGATAATAACGCGCACCCGCATCGACCCGACCCCCGCCGGTGGGGACGAGCTGGCTTGCGGCTTCGAGCTCATCGAGAACCTCGCTCGAGACGGCTTCGAAAAGGGCGAGGAGACATTCGTCTTTGGTCGAGAAATGCTCGTAGAAAGTGCGCTTCGAGACGCGGGCGCGGCGAACGAGCTCGGAGATCGTGAGGTTGGCCCATCCGACCTCCGCGACGCCTTCGAGCGCGGCGTTCAAAAGGCGTTCGCGGGGCTCTTGCGCGGCATGAAGCGCGCTCTCTTGGGTGCTGAGACTCATAAATTGCAGTGTGGTACTTGACAGTACCACAAACGCCCCGTTAAACAATTGGTACCAGGGAGTACCGTCTCCGCATTGTTTGGGCCATCCTGGCCTGCGACAAGACCGAATTCTTCAATCGGAGCCGGTGGTATCTCGCGGTTCATCCTCAAATCACCGGGGTTTTGGATCCCCGCAAAATCCAGAAAGGGCAGCATCATGGGCACGATCAGCACTCGAGAGCCGCATCAGATCAAGGTCCGCCGCATGGACTTCGAGTTCGGAGAGGACATTCCCGAGAATTGGGCCGCAGACAATCCCATCCTGACGGGACTTCTCACGGCGCTCTCGGGCTCGTTCCCGGCGGGTGAGCGCTTCTTCATCGACAGTGTCCGCCATTTCATGGATCGGATCGACGAGCCCGAGCTCCGGAGGCGCGTACGCGGCTTTGTTGGCCAAGAGGCGGCGCATACCAAGGAGCACCTTGCCTTCAACCGCTTTCTCGATGAGCGCGGATTCTTCGCCAAGATGGTTGAAGAGAGGGTTGAGGCGGGCATCGCCAAGGTAAAGGAGATGAGCACACCCGAAGAATGCCTCGCGCATACGGTGGCGCTCGAACACCTCACGGCCTTCCTCGCGAGCGCCATCCTCGAAAACCCGGACATGCTCGAGCGGATGCACCCGACCATCGCGGCGTTCTGGGCCTGGCATGCGATCGAGGAGATCGAGCATCGCTCCGTTGCTTTCGACGTCTATAAAAAGGTCGTCGATGATGAAAAGCTTCGCCGGCGCATGATGACGAGGACGATCATCTTCTTCTCTGTATTGAATGCGTATCGCACCCTGCTGATTCTCAAAAAGCGCGGAACCATCGCCGATCTCCCCGCGTGGGCTGAAGCGTATTCGATGCTCTTTGGGAAAAAGGGCGCGATTCGCCGGACTTGGCCGCTTTTCAAGGCGTACTATCGGCGCGACTTCCACCCCGATCAGCACGATAACGACGCGATCGTGGCGGAGGCGAAGGAAAAATACCTGGGCGCGGCGGCTTGAGCGAACATCTTTCGGATGCCGCCCGCACCTCGTATTCGAGGATCGTTCGCTGCGTGCGCGGCAGAAAACCGCGTCTCATCGCGCCGTAGCCGCGAAAATTCGCCGATGGTTCGCGGCTTTCCTTTCAAAATTTCGCCTCGGGCCTTATATCGGCCATGCGCGCTCCGGTCGACCGGGGAGGCAGATGGGAATATAGAGAGGGCTGCCTCGTTCCCATCGTGAATCGGTCGTAAGCCATTGTGCGCATGTCGGCCGCAGTTTCATACGCATGACCCAGCACTTCCCTCTCGGCCGAGCGGCGCGATGATGATCCACTTCGATATCCCGACCTTCGGCAAGCTCATCCTAGGGCTGTCTCTCCTTTCGGCGGCGTACACCTTCGCGCTTTCCCTCGCGGCGACGCGCGGGGGACTCGGGCTGCTGAAAGGCGCGCGTTACGGAATGCATGCGACGACGGCGCTTCTCGGCGTAGGCGTCGCTGTCTTAGGTTACGCCTTCCTGACGCACGATTTTCGCATCATCTACGTCGAGCGCTATAGCGATCGCTCCATGCCGTGGATCTATCTGCTCGCCTCGCTTTGGGGAGGGCAGGACGGCTCGCTTCTCTGGTGGACGTTCCTCCTTGGAGGCTACGCCTCGCTTTTCACCCTCACGATCCGCGATCGCGAGCTCTCGCTCCAGCCGCTGATCCTCGCGACGCTCTCGAGCATCGTCATCTTCTTCATCCTTCTCCAGCTTCTATCGGCGAATGCCTTCGCGACGCATCTTGCCGATCCGCCCCTCGATGGGAATGGGCTGAACCCGCTGCTGCAGAACTATTGGATGATGATCCACCCTCCGACGCTCTATCTCGGCTTTGTCGGCTGGGCCGTCCCCTTCGCCATTGTGATTGCTGCGCTCATCAAGGGGAAGCTTTCGGGCGAGTGGATCCATCTCGCGCGGCCCTGGGTGATGATCGCCTGGACCTTCCTCTCGATCGGGCTCCTTCTTGGATGCGTGTGGTCGTACGAAGAACTTGGCTGGGGCGGCTATTGGGCGTGGGATCCGGTCGAGAACGCGAGCTTTATGCCTTGGCTCATCGCCACGGCCTACCTCCACTCGGCGATCATCGAAGAGCGCTATTCGATGATGAAGGTCTGGAACGTCTTCCTGATGATCCTCACGTTCGTCATGGTCATCTTTGGCACCTTCCTGACCCGCTCGGGGCTGATCGCGAGCGTGCACAGCTTCGCCCGATCCGATATCGGAAACTATTTCATCGTCTATATCGGGCTCATCAGCGTGATTTCCTTTGGCTTGATGATCTGGCGGCTCCCCCTCCTTCAAGGCCGCCGCGACATCGTCTCGCTCAAGAGCCGCGAGTTCGCCTTCCTCCTCAACAACTGGATCCTTCTCGCCATCATGGCGATCGTCTTCTTCCTCACCATCTCGCCGCTGGCGAGTGAATGGTTGCGCGGTGAGGAGGTGACGTGGGGAGCAGCGGCCTACAACCAGATCGTCGCGCCTTTTGGGGTTGTGCTCCTCCTCCTTGCGGGACTCGGGCCGCTGATCGCCTGGCGCAAGATGACGGGGAAGGGGCTCCTTCACGCCATCAAATGGCCCTCGATCCTCGGACTCGCGGCGGCGATCACGCATCTCGCACTCGGAGCGCGCTTTGATCGCCCGGCTTTCGTCGAGGCGACGCGAATTTTTGATACGCGCGCGGGCGATCTTTTCGCGGCCTTTCTGGGGATCGCTCCCCTCCTCACGACGTTTTCGGTCTTTTTGGTGATCGGGAGCGTGCTCCAGGAATTCCACCGCGGCGCGTCGGCGCGGGTCTCCTCCAAGAAGGAGAGCTATCTTCGCGCGCTCAGGCGCGTGAGCTTCCGGGCGCGGCGCCGGTATGGCGGATACATTGTTCATATCGGCGTTGCGCTGATGTACCTCGGATTTGCGGGAGCATCGTGGGATGCCGAGTACGAGGCGGCGGTTCGGCCCGGCGAGACCATGGAAGCGGGGAAGTTCACGCTCCGCTACACCCAGCCGCGGGTTGAGCTCGATCCCGAAAAGCGCATGGTCTTTGTCGATATGGAGGTGTATCGAGACGGCAAGCTCCTTCAGACGGTGAGCCCGGCGAAGTACATTTACCGCGCGGCGCCCGAAAGTCCGACGACCGAAGTTTCGATCCGCACACGCCTCGGGGAAGATCTCTATGTCATTCTCTCGGCGCTCGACGCGGAAACGCGGCGCGCGATCGTTCAGGTGAAGGTGCGGCCGTTTGTGCTTTGGATTTGGCTCGGTGGGATCATTGGCATCCTCGGCTCGCTTTTTGCGCAGCTTCCCGATCCGCGACGTGTCGCTCGAGAGAGCCTCGCACGCCGCCGTCCGGCGCTCTCGCCAGCCGTGGCTGGCATCTGCTTTTTGCTCGCTGCGCTTGGCCTTGGAATGCCGGGCCCTGCGCTCGCCCAAGGCGGGTCGTCGAGCCTTCATGCGGGGAGTGTGACCATCGAAGATCCCGAGGAGCGAGAGCTCTTTAGTCGACTCCTTTGCCAATGCGGCGCGTGTGAGCGGCTTCCGCTCGATTCATGCGCCTGCGGTTGGGCGGATGATAAGCGAGCCGAGATCCGCGCGCGCATGGCCGTGGGCGAGACGCAGGAAGGGATCATCGCGAGCTATCGTGCGCTCTACGGAGTGAAGGCGCTTTCGGTGCCGCCAGATGAGGGACTCGATCGCGCGACGTGGGCGCTCCCCGTCGGGCTCGCGCTCCTCGCGGCTGGAGGCGTTTTCTTTGTCGGCCGAAGGCTCCGCGCGGACGGATCGAAGGGCGGACAACGCAATGACGCCGAGGCGCCGCCGGCGATTTCGGATGAAGAACTCGACGCCCGGCTCGCCCGCGAGCTCGCTCGCCTCGAAGAGGAAGAGTAACGATGACGAATACGCTCGCGAATCTTTTTATCGTCCTCGCGCTCCTTGGGGTTTTCGCCGCGCTCTTTGCGATTTTTCTGAGCCTCCGCGCGATCTTTTCGGGGGAGCTTCTCCCCGTGGATGCGGATGAAGGCGCGGCTCGGGCCGCGCTCGTCGATCGAAAGCGCGCACTGATCGAATCGCTTCGCGACTTAGGCGAGGATCACGCGACCGGCAAGATCGATGAGGAGGATTTCGCGCTCCTCTCCGGTCAGTTGCGCTCACAGCTCGCGGAAGTTCTCGCGGCGATCGATGCTCGCGTGGAGGCGAAGCGCGAGGAGATTGAGGCGCTCGTTCGAGGTGAAGGTCATGCGTAAAGGCTCTTTCAGCCTCGGTTTGGTGGGGCTCTTCGCGTTGATCTTGCCGCTTGGCGCCTTGGCTCAGGCCGAGCCCAAAGGACCGGCCGAGGTCTTTCAGCGCGCACAAGAGGCGCGAGACGCCCCGCGGCTCCCCGCCGATCATCCCCCCATACCGTCCGATCACCCTCCCGTGCCGCCCGCCGCGAAAGCGCGTGATGCCGGCGAGATCGAGGTGAGCGAAGAGAGCGTGCGGGAGGCGCTGATCGGAGTGGAGCTTGCCAAGGCCGAACCGGACGACTCGGTCGGCGCCGGCGAGATCCTCGTTTTGGTGCTCGATGAGGATGGCGCGCCGCTTCCCGGGATGGACGTGCGCCTCGGCGTGATGGTTTCGGATGGAAGCCGTCGCGACGAAAGCGCGACGACAGATGAATCGGGCCACGCACGCTTTCGCGAGCTGCCGACCGGGACGAATCAAGCGTATCGCGTGAGCATTGGTTTTGATGGTGCGCGCGTCGGAGCAGACCCTTTTCGCCTCGAGCCGGATCGAGGCTATAAGGTCCTGCTTCGCCGCGCGGCGACGACTCGCGACGCGCGCTACCTTCTGCAGGCGCTTGCGAGCACGCAGATCGAATTTCGCCAAGAGGGACGCGTTCGGATCACTCAGGGCGCGCGTCTTTTCAACCCCACGCGAAGCATCTACGTATTTCCCGAAGGCGGCCGCGAGATCCGGCTCCCTCCGGGCTTCATCGCGTTTCAGTCGCGCGCTTCGATGAGCGATCAGCGCCTCATCCCGAACGAGCTGGGCTTTCGTGTCGAGGGCTCGGTTCCGCCGGGGTACCACGAGCTCGTCTGGGCGTACGATCTTCCGCTCGAAGGGAGCGAGCTCCTCATTCGCATGCCCGCCACCTTTCCGAATACGATGGCGCATCGCGTCGTCTCGGATTTCGTCGAAGGGATGGTGATGGAGGTTGAGGGGATCTCGCAAGTTTTCCAGCATACGATGGGTGGAAAACGCCTCTTCATTGCCGAGCGGCGCATGGCTGCGACGGATTTTCCGCTCGATGAGCTGAAGGTTCGGCTCAGCGGCATCCCGGACGATACGGCGTGGCGCCGGTATTCAATGGGGCTCGCGGCGCTGATCGTGCTGCTTGGAGTGCTGGGTCTCTTCATCCGCCGTGGGCGCCCGCGCGAGGTCGATGCGGCGCTCCAGAACGCACGCATTGCCGCGCTGGTCGAGGCGATAAGGACGCTTGATCGCGAGCGCGAGGCAGGTGAGATCGGACCGGAGTACCACGCGCGCGAGCGCGAAGAGCTGGTCGCTGAGATGGCAGAGATCCTCGCCGCGAGGCCGGCGAGCGACTGAGCGCTTTTCGATGGCTGCCGCTAAGTTCTGGCGGCGGACTCCGCGATCGAAGAACCCGCCCGCGCTTGCACCGGCGATGGGGCGGATCGCGGATGGAACGCGCTTCGGGTTTGAAGTTCACGGGCCGAGCGCGTATCGTCGCCTACGCGCCAGGGCTGTGCGGTCCTCGGCTCAAGAGGAATCGATCCGTTGCGATCACGCAGCCCTCGTGGTCGGACCGAGGTTGAGGAGCCACGCATGGGGCCTCGCCTCTCGGTATCCCGGGCCTACGGGCTTGGCTGGGTTAGTGACATCTTGAACATTCGGGCGAAATTGCCGGTTCACACGCAATCGCGCCGCAGAACGACCGAAAAGAAGAGAGTCTCCGATCGACGGCGACTCAAAAACCAGTAAGAGGAAGATTATGGCTGAAGGATTGAACCGTGTGATGCTCATCGGAAACCTCGGCGCCGATCCCGAGCTCCGGTATACTCAGGGCAACCAGCCCGTGCTTTCGATGCGTCTAGCGACGACCGAGAGCTTCAATAACCGCGCGGGCGAGCGCCAAGAGCGGACCGAGTGGCACGCGGTGACGCTTTGGGGGAAGCGCGCCGAGGCGCTCTCAAAGTTTCTCGCGAAGGGTGAGCGCATCTTCGTCGAGGGCCGCATTCAATATCGCCAGTGGGAAGATCGCGATGGGAATAAACGCTGGTCGACCGATATCGTGGCGAGCAACGTGATCCTGCTCGGAGGCCGTGGGGGACGGCGCGATTCGGGCGGCGATTTCGGCGGCGGTCCTCCCCCGGGCGGCGGCGATTTCGGCGGCGGCGATTTCGGCGGCGGCGATTTCGACGACGACGTGCCGTTCTGAGCCGAGGCGCGAGGCACAAGGAGCCAATTGCTTGAAGCGAGCGCCTCAGCGCGGTCGCTCGCTTCGCGAGTGTTCGGGTCGCGAGCTGGAGGCCCACGACGGCTTTCGCTCGCCGACGACGCGCGGCATTTAACCCGCTTTCGGCGCACCTCGCTCCTTCGTCGATGTGCGTGAATGCGGATTGGAGCGAGAGGCGATCTTCTCGAGCCGAGCACCTTGGAAAGTTTGAATTCGAGTGCGTTCTAAGCATGATTGGGCGGTGCGCATGCTTTGGGAACGATACGCCGCGCACGCGGTTCGCGAAGCGTGCGCAAAAGATCCGCGCTTTTTTCTAGGATGAATCTTCAAAGTCGAGTCTTTTGGTTGCTTGAGAAGATCAAACATAAATACGTTGCGTTCACTCCGATAAATTGAAGCACAATGCACAAAAAAAGCGCTGGGTCCTTTGCCGCAGCGCTTTTTTTATCGGATATTTTGAGAAATCAATCCGGGATTCTCACACCTTTGACGCGGTAGAATTCGTTCATCGTATCGCCGCACTCATAGACCTCCCAACGACCATCGGCGATGGCACGTTGTGCGCGCGCTTGGTCGATGGGGTGATTGCGCGCACCCCAATGATGCGCGCCGCACGTCTCGAGCTCACCCGAGATGAGCTGCCGCGCGAGTTCAATCCGATCGAGCCAGCGACTCTTGAAATGCGTATCCCAATCGGGGTAATGCTTCGGCCAATAGCGGGGTTCCTCCCCGCTTGGCTTCAGGAAAGCGATCCAGCGCCGACGGGGCCGATCGTGTCTGAAGGCGCCGCCGCTATAAAGGCGGGCCATGCGGTGGACGCTCACCCCTCGCAGTTTTGCTCGATTGATGAGCACGCTGATGATCCCCCGCGCGTCGTCAACGCTATTGTCACCCAGCCCGGCCTCGTTGACCGTAACGAGAGCGGCCGCCCAAGCATCTCGATCAATGTTCGAGACAGGAGAGGAACCCATCGTGAGGATGGACAGGCTAAGGATGATTGAAGCGATGAGTACGTTTCGAAGTGTTGTATTCACGATCGTCTCCATCGATTATTCCCCCAGATGTGACGTGGACCTTCCATAGAGTTCACGGTCACCCGCGGGGACTAATGAACCCTATGCGCGAAAATCCACGCCTGCAACCGATCGAGCATACGAAACACAAAAGACAACAATTCCCCATTGGGGGAATTCCGCCTTTGAGGACGGCCTGAAATGACTACTCGCTCAGCAAATCATTTGCCAGTGCGAGGCTCTCATTGACCGAAGTTTCCCTAATAAAATCGAAACGTTCGAGTGCGAAGCGCCGGGCGGAGACGAGGGAGAGCTTATCCCCGAATTTGGACATGGAATATTCCGCCTGGGCTGCAAGAAGCCCGAGAGCAAAACTTCTCCCTAGGGTGAGCGAAAAATGACGCGCGCCCGCCTCAAGCTCGAGCGGTGCGTTCATTGCGCGGTCTTTGGCCCACAATAGAGCCTTCTCAAGGGTGGCTCTCGCCTGGCTTGCGAGCCGCTTCATCTCGGCATGTGCCAACCCCGCGGTGCGATCGTCGAAGCGCTCGAGAAGCTGCTCGCCGAGCGAGGGATCGCGTGAAAGGGTTTTGATGACGTCGAGAGAGAGGACGTTCGTCGTTCCCTCCCAGATGGGGAGGACGTGCGTGTCGCGAAGAAGCGTCGGGAGGCCCGTGTCTTCGATGTAGCCGGCGCCGCCAAAAGCTTCGATCGCTTCGGTGACGACGCTCACCGCCTGTTTGCCCGTGACGAGTTTGGCGAGGGGCGTGAGGATGCGGAGCAACGCTTCATCGTTTGGCTCGGTCCTTTGATGCTCGATGCGGCCGATCGTGGCGATGACCTCGAAGGCGAGTACGAGCGCCGCTTCGTATTCTGCGACGAGGCTCGAGAGCGTTTCAGCGTGGAGGGGCTTTTCGGAGAGCGGCGCAGAAAACGCGACGCGGCGCTTCGCATAATCTTGGGCGAGCGCGATCCCGCGGCGCATGAATGAGACGGCGGAGACGGTATTCCACGTCCGCGTGATGTTCAGCATGGGAGAGATGTTGCGAATTCCGTCGCGCGCCTCGTCGGTGACGAGTTCGGCGGGCGTTCCGCGAAGCATGAGCTCAGCGGTCGGGACCTTTCGGGTGCCGAGCTTATCCTTTAGGCGGTTGATCTCGATGCGCTGAAGCTTTCCGTTTTCGTCGCGGAGCTCGACGTAGAAGAGGGCGAGTCCACGTCCACCGGGCCCGTTTCCTTCGGGGCGCGCGAGCGTGAGCGTCATCTCGGAGGTCGTGGCGGAGGTGAACCATTTCCGGCCATAGAGGCGATAGCGCGCGCCTTCTTCATGAACTGCGACCGTTTCGGAGCGTCCGACGTCCGAGCCGCCGGTCGATTCGGTCATCCACTGGCCGCTCGTCCAGAACGTCGCCGGATCCCGGCTCGTGAGGCGCGGAAGGGCGCGCCCGATGAGCTTTTGATTGCCCGAGGTGAGGAGGGTCTTTGCCGCACCATCGGTCATGGCGAGCGGACAGCTGTAGACATCGGTCGAGGGCGCGAAGAGATGGACGAGCGCGAACTGATGGACGCGCGCAAACTCGCCAAAGCGGTCCTCATAACCGGCCGCCACCACGCCGAAGCGAGCGGCGAGCTCTTGCGCCTTCTTCCAGAGCGGCGTGAGCTCGATCTCGTCGACGCGTTCCCCCCAGGCTCCCCATTGTGTGAGCTCCGGTTCGAGGAGTCTTTCGCGGAGCATATCCTCGTAGAGCTCGCCCCCCGAGAGCTCGCCGAGCTCGCGAAGCTCGGGTTCGATCGCCGAATAGACCTCCACGGGCAGCAGCCGCCGAAGGAGGTTTTTCAGCGCGCGATCGTCGTCGAATTGATTGCCCAGCCGAGGCGGGCTTTGGTTGAAGGGCTGAAAATCCACGCATCTCTCCTTATCTCAAGTGTTGACGAGATAAGGAGAGGATAGGGCTCAATCCCAGAAAACGAAATCCTCGCAGTTCCGCGCGACCTTACGGCAGTCTTCGAGCGGGTGGCGCTCGTCGTCGTCATCCTCGAAGAGATCCTCGATTCGATCGCGGAGATTGTTCATCCGGCTGCGGCTCGAGCCGATGTGGTCACATGT
>JAAZAH010000277.1 GCA_012514415.1 Sandaracinaceae bacterium | reverse complement strand
GAAGTCCTTCTCGGCCTTCTCGAGCCCCGCGCAGAGATCCTCGAATACCTCGTCGAAGCATCGGCCAAACGGGCCAATGACGAAGATCTCGATCGCATCGAGGAGAGCATCGAGGCGCTCGAAGCCGCCGAGAAGGCAAAGGACGAGATCGCCTTTGTCGACGCGCAACATCGCTGGCTGAACGCACTCGTGGATTCGACACACAACCTCGCCTTTCGGTGGGTCGCCAACCCTTTCCTCGAGTCGATCCGCGATATGATGTGGAGAGCGAAGGGGCTCATCCTTTTCGAGCCGAGCCTCGCGGCGATGGCCTATGAAGTGCTCGATCGGGCGCGACGCGGAGACGCGGAGGGGGCGCGCGCCGTGACACGTGATTTCCATCATACGGTCGATGAAAAACTGCGGATGATCCTCGAACCGGCTGCAAAGAAAGAGAGCGCGACATGAGGAAACGAAGAGCGTTGGAGCTGATCGAAGAGATGCGGAGGCCGGGCAAGGCGCTCCGGCATCCGGATGATGGATATCCGATCGCGCCGCCCTATCCCGTGGGGCCGAAGACCGAGCGAGCGATCCGTTCGGTCATGCGTGTGCTTCTGCCTGAGGGCGACGCCCCGCGGAATCCGGAGCTCGACGAACGCGTCTATCGGCAGATGCTCGTGAGTCTTCAGTACATGAGCAAGAGCACGGCCCAAGGCATCTTGAGCGTCTTCCACCTACTTGAGTGGATTCCGGTGACGCGTTTCGGTCGGCCCTCGCGCCTCTCGAAGCTGAGCCGAGACGAGGGCTCTGAGATCTTCCGGGCGATCGAGTCGAGCCCGCTCCTGCCGGTTCGGCTCCTCCTCCTCGCCCCCAAGGCGCTGATCTTCTCTTCGTATTTCGATCAGCCCGAGGTGCACGAGGCGCTTGGCTATGAACCCCGTAAGTTCACGCTCGATCGCATCGCCCTGAGGCAGCGAATCATCGAGCACGGCGACGCAGACGAAGAGGATGAGATCCACCACACGGAGGCGCTTCGATGATCATTTACAAACAAAAAGACTACGCGCGCGAGCGTGAGTTCTCCGCCGAAGTGGTTGTGGTCGGAACAGGCGCAGGCGGGGCGGTCGCTGGGGCGCTCCTCGCCGAGGCGGGCTTCGATGTGATCTTCGTCGAAGAGGGCGGCTATCATCCCACCTCGAGTTTCAGTCCCTACCTCGCCGAATCTCAGCCGCGTCTTTATCGCGACAACGGGACCACGGTAATCATGGGCAATCCGCCCATCCCTTTCGCAGAGGGGCGATGCGTTGGCGGAAGCACGGTGATCAATGGCGGCATGGCGTGGCGCCCGATCTCCGAGGTCCTCGACACTTGGGAGAACGAGCTCGGCTACGAGATGGGTGAGAAAGGACTTGATCCGTATTTCACCGAGGTCGAAGAGACGATCCACGCAAAGAAGCAAGCGCCTTATTCAATCGGTGACGACAACCGGATAATGAAGAAGGGTGCCGAAAAGCTTGGCTGGGAATATCTCGACAATGTGCGCGCGCAAGATCGCTGTGTTGGAGCAAATAGTTGCATCGTCGGATGCCCGACGGGGGCGAAGCAGAGCACGCTCGTGAGCTATATCCCGCGGGCTTTTGAGGCGGGAGCGCGATGCCTCACGGAGCTCCGCGTCGATGAGCTCATCATCGAAGGCGGGCGGTGTCGCGGAGTAATCGGTCGAGGCGTCAATCCGGCGACCAGACAAGATGAGGAACGTGTGATCGTTCGCGGGAGAATCGTCATTCTTGCTGCCGGAGCGATCCAGACACCGAATATCCTCCTTCAGTATCGCTCGCTCCGTAAGAATAAGAACCTCGGAGGCAACTTCCTTTGTCATCCGAACGCGAAGGTCGTCTCTCGTTTCCCTTACGACGTCAAGGGTTGGCAGGGAGTGAGCCAAGGCGGGCAGATCCGTGAGTTCCGTGATGAAGGAATCGTCCTCGCTGAGAACTTCATTCCCCCGGCGGTGATGGCGGCGCAGATCCATGGACACGGCGATGAAGTCTGGGAAACGATGCGCCATTACAATCGGCTCATCGCGTGTGGCGTTCTCGTTGAGGACACCCGTCCGGGACGCGTGACGCGCTCGTTCGGGCGCCCAAACGCCCGCTATAACATCACTAAGATCGATCATGAGCGCTTTCTCAAAGGAGTGGAGCTCCTCGCTCGGCTTCATTTCGAGATGGGCGCGGAAAAGGTCTATCTTCCCTTCTCGAACCTCACGTCGATCGAGAGCCCGGATCAGCTCCCGCTCATCAAGAAGACGCAGCGCTCGAGGAGCTCTCTCGAGCTCTTCACGGTGCATATGATGGGCACGGCGCGGATGGGTCTGAGTAGGCGCGATTCGGTCGTCAATCTCGATGGTGAGCTCTGGGATCTGCCCGGATGTTTCGTCGCCGACGCCAGCCTCTTCCCGACGGCGGTGGGGACCAACCCGCAGGTGACGATCATGGCGCTCGCGGCGAAGGTGGCTGAGCGGATCGCGGGGAAACGTGCCGCTTTTTTAGCGACGGCTTGAGCCTCGTCTGAGGGGCGCCTTCAGAAAGTTCGGATTGCATCCTTAGGGAAACCGTTCTTCACTCGGAGGCAGTCCGATTCCACATCTCCGCTTCCGGGCGATGCTTTTGCCTCGGGTGGACGATTTTGCGGTGGGCCGCTCAGCCCACCGGGAAGAGATGCCGATGCCGCTCCCTGAAGACTACGCCGCCGAATCGCTCTATCGCCCCGAGGCCTGGTTCGTCCACGATCTCGAGGAGATTAATAAGGAAGAGCAACGCATCGTCGGAATCATCGATACGACGAAGCTCGGCTTTTTGGTCGATGCGCAAGTGGAGCGGCCGGGGCATCCGAAGCATTTCCCGGGCTCCGTCGCCATCCAAGCGACAGGCACGCTTGGACAGCTCCATGCGATTTATATCCTCGGCCTTCGCTTTACCGAGGGCTGGACGGGCTTTGGGACGCATATCCACGAGGCGCGCTTTCGTAAGCTTGGCGAGATCGGCCCGCCCGTCCGCGCCATCTGCACCGCGACGCGCGTTAGGAACCTCCGCTCAACGCTCTTTATCGATTATCAATATATCTTCTCTCAAGAAGGCGAGACGATCTTTCAATCGACGCAGCGCGCGGCTTGGGTGAGGCGGGAAGAGGTATAGTCACATCATAGTTTTACAAAATTCATTGACGGTGCGATCTCCTCCTAATAACGTCCGATTCGGAGGATGCGTCTGCTGCGCATAAGTCTATGAGCCAGTATAGCCACAATGATTTTTCATCTTCGTATTCAAGGTCCTTTGAACCCCAAGGAGCGTTCCCCAAAACCGTCAGGGAGTTGGACCTTATTACCCTACGTCGAAATAGTGCCTACCCGGCGTTTCGCACGTTTTGCACGCTCGTATGGTGGGTCTCGCTGGTTATCTGCGGATTGATTGGGCTCGTGGGGGTGTCCGGGATCGCAGACTCTGATTTCTTCTCGGGGTTCGGGCTGATTATCATGGCGCTGGTCGGCGTCTTTCTGAGCAAGGTCACGACCGAAGCGTCATTGATACTCGCCGACATCGCCGATTGCTCAATCGAGGGGTGGAGACGAGCGGGGCGCCCTTCCGCGAGTCAAGATGCCAAGAGCTCTCAATCCCAAGAGCGATCAGACGG
>JAAZAH010000276.1 GCA_012514415.1 Sandaracinaceae bacterium | reverse complement strand
AGGAGGTCGAGCGTAAATTCGCCGCCGACGGGCTTCCCACGCTGAAGACCGAAGCGTATCGCTTCACGCCTGCATCGCTCTTTATCGAGAGCGCCAAGACTGAAGAGGCCGGATCGATCCCTGAGGCGCTCGCCCGCGCCGAGGCGCTCCCCGCGCTTGGCGCGCATCGGCTCATCCTCGTCGACGGCCTCCCGGCCTCGCTCCCCGCCATCCCGGGCCTCAGCGCCGAGCTCTTCTCTTCGTCGAAGCTCCCGCTCGGCGGGCTCAAGAGCTTTGACTCGCCCGACGCCTTCGCGCGGCTCAACGCCCTCCGCTTCCGCGACGCGCTCGCCCTCCGCGTCGAGGCGGATTTTGATGAAGCCTCGACGCTCGAGATCGTCCACGTCTCCACCGAGCGCAAGGGGAGCGTGCGCTATCCGCGCCTCCTCATCGACATCCCGAGCGGGCGCGGGCTCCGCCTCATCGAGCGAGTAATCGGCGCCATCGACGAGAGCTCCTCCTCGCATTCGGTGCTCGATCTCCGCCTCGGCGACGACGCTCGGCTTGAGCACCTTCGCTTGGCGGGCGATCGTTCGCTCTCCACTACCTCCATCGTCGCGACGCTCGGGCGCTCGGCTCAATATACGAGCCATCTGCTCTCGTCTGAGGGGAAGCTCTCGCGGCTGAACTACCACGTCTTCCTTGAAGGGGAGGGCGCCGATGCCTCACTCTTCGGCGCCTACGTCGCAGATGATCACGAGCAGCTCGATCATTATCTCCGCATCGAGCATCTCGTCCCGCGCTGCACGAGCCAGATGCGCTATCGCGGCGTGATCGACGATCGCGCGACGGCGATTTTTGACGGCATCACCGTCGTCCACCGCGACGCCCAGCAGACGATCGCCGACCAAGAGAACCGGAACCTCCTCCTCTCCGAGAGCGCGACCATCCACACCAAGCCGCACCTCGAGATCGACGCTGACGATGTGAAGTGCAGCCACGGGACGACCGTAGGCTCGCTCGACGCGGACGCGCTCTTTTATATGGCCGCGCGCGGCATCCCCGAGGCCGAGGCGCGCGCCATCCTCACGCGCGCCTTCATCGAGGCCGTCTTTGATTCGCTCGGCTTCGGCGCCCAGCGCGACGCCCTCCGGGCCTTCATCAAAGACGAGCTCGGGTATGGGAGCGAAGATGAGCTTTGACGTCGAGGCGATCCGTCGCGAGTTCCCCGCGCTTCAACAAGAGGTGAACGGCAAGCCGCTCGTCTACCTCGATAGCGCGGCGACGGCGCTGAAGCCGCGCTCCGTCATCGATGCCGTGAGCGAGGTCTACTCCCGCGATTGCGCGAATATCCACCGCGCCGTCCATACGCTCAGCCAGCGCGCCACCGCCAAATACGAGGGCGCCCGCGATCGCATCGTGAACTATATCGGCGCCTCCTCGCGCGCCGAGGTGATCTACACCAAGGGCACGACCGAGGGCATCAACCTCGTCGCGCATAGCTACGGCCTCGATCGCATCAAAGAGGGCGACGAGATCCTCCTCACCGGGCTCGAGCATCATAGCAATATCGTCCCGTGGCAGCTCCTCGCGCGGCGCACAGGCGCGAAGCTCGTCGTCGTCCCCGTCCGCGATGATGGCGACGTGCTCATCGAAGACTTTGAGGCGAAGCTCAGCGAACGCACGAAGATCGTCTCCGTCGCGCATGTGAGCAACGCCCTCGGCACCGTCCTCCCCGT
>JAAZAH010000275.1 GCA_012514415.1 Sandaracinaceae bacterium | reverse complement strand
TCGAACTACGAGTATGCGATGGACTTCGAGGAAAAGCGCCCGCGAGACATCGCGCTTTCCTTCGGCGATTTGGAGCTCATCCTCGATCGATTCTCGGCGTCGCGCGCCGACGGACTTTCCATTGAGTACGTTGTTGGCGACGAAGGCGAAGGCTTCAAGATTCACAATCCGAACGAGCCCGGGGGCATCGTCCAGATGCCGCCCTCTGCCTTTGACGAGCTTCTAAAGACAACCGAGGGCGTTGAGCTCATCGATGTGCGGACCGAAGAGGAGCGGGCGATCGCGAAGATCGAAGGCTCCATTATGCTCGATGAGGCCGAGCTCGAGAGACTAAGCGCGCTCGATAAAGATACGCCCGTCGCGTTCTATTGTCATCACGGCGTGCGCAGCGAGAAAGCCGCTGCTCATTTTATTCGCCTCGGGTTCAAGCGCGTCTATAACTTGATGGGCGGGATCGATGCGTGGTCGCTCGAGATCGATCCCTCGATCCCTCGGTACTGAACCCGCCGATCTTTCTTTACGCTTCACTGGAAACCTCATGGACGAGAAGCTCATCTTCGTGATCTCGCCCCCACGGGCCGGCTCGACCCTCCTCCAGCACATGCTCGGCGCGCATTCCGAGATTTTCACCCATCCCGAACCACACCTCATCACCCCCATCGCGCACCTCGGCTACTACGATAACGTTGACAAGGCGCCCTTCGACCATATCAACGCGGCCGAGGCGTTGAAGACTTTCGTCGAGGGCCTTCCGCGGGGCGAAGAGGATTATCTCGACGCCCTTCGCGCCTATACGAATACGCTCTATGGGCGGATGCTCCAGCCGCAAAAGGAAAGCCGCTTTCTCGATAAGACTCCGGCCTATGCGCTCGTTCTTCCATTCCTCTCGCGCCTTTATCCCGAGGCGAAATACATCGTCCTCACGCGTCATCCCCTCGCCATCTTTTCGAGTTATGCCAACAGTTTCTTCAATGGCGACTGGAAGACGGCGCACGAGTTCAATCCCATCCTCGAGCGCTATGTGCCGGCGATGGCGCGCTTCATCCGAGAAAAGCCCGCACCTTCGCTGCAGGTCGATTACGAAACGCTTGTTGCTTCGCCCGCTGATGAGCTTGCCCGCATCTTCGAGTTTTTGGGCTTAGAGAATGAGCCGGACGCAGTGAACTACGGCGGTAAAGCCGAGATTCGCGAAGGCATGGGCGATCCGATCAATGTGAAGCGCCACGATCGACCCATGACCGATTCAGTCGAAAAATGGGCCGCCGAGCTGGCTCACGATGCGTCGAAGCGCGCACTCGCCGAGCAGATGATCGCGCGACTCGATGAGGACGATCTCGCGATCTGGGGCTATCCAAAGGCGGCGATCTTTGAGCCGCTCTCACGTGCCGGGGCAAGCGAGATTCCGAAGCCCGTCCTCAATCGCTACACCTTCAAACGCCGCGTGATGCTCCTGCTGAAAAAGGACATCCATAACCGCTTTCACGGTCGGATCATCAAGCGGATCAAATATTATTGCGATGTCCTGCTACGTGAATAAGGCGTCGCCCCGAGGCGCGTAACGAGGACCTGGCTCTCGGCAAAATCGAGGAGCGGCTCGCGCTCGAAATCGCCATAGCGCTCGAGGATTTCGAAGCCTTCATAATGGAGGATGGCCTCGAGTTCGGCCGGGAAGAATTGCCGATGCGCGATGGTCTGTGTGAGGATTTCCTCGGGGTCTTCGAGCGATTGAAAATAGAGCGTGATCACGAGCACCTGGGCAATCGGATCGTAGTTAAAGCTCTCCTTGTATTTATAGCGGCGGCCCCGGCGTGGGAGGCTTACCGTCCCCGCGGAGTAGAGCCGATCCGGATCGCGGAGAAGTGCGCGGAGATCGGGCACGAGCACATCGAAAACGAAGACGCCACCCGGGGCGAGATGCGCGCGGACGGTGTCCATGGCGCGCTGGAATTCCTCGCGATCGTAGAGATGCATGAAGACATTGAACGGCGCGATCACGAGCGGGAACTTTCGGCCGAGGCGGAGCTCAAGGAGATCGCCATGAGCGAACTCGAGAAGCTCACGCGCGGCGCGCCGCATCTTCTTCCGGCGCCGCTCGGCGCGCTCGAGCATCGGCTCGGAACTATCGATGCCAAGGATCTCGACGCCTTGCTCGGCGATGGCGCGGCTCACTCGCCCCGTTCCGGCACCGAGCTCAAGCACCGGACCACCAAACCGAGAGGCCATCTCGGCGTAAAAGTCGATGTCGGCGCGCCGCCTCCGGTACGCCTGATCGTAGTATTCGGCGTTTTCATAATGCGATCGCGTCCCACGTTCGTAGAGAAGGTTTCTTTGCTTCATCCGTTCAACACCGAGCCTTCGCGGCTCATCTCGCCATTCGGCTGCGTCCTCATCGCGTGCTGAGAGGCGCTCTTCCATCACTTTGGACGATGATCTGCGCTTTCGCACTTGGCCCTCTTATTCGGCAGGTGTTGTCGGTGGGTGAGGCCGGTTCGAGGCGGACTTATTGGAGCCCATCGAGGGCCGGCGTCTTCTGCGAACAATGACCGTGAAGGCCTCGACCACGGGCGCTTCGCGAAAGCCGACGAGACGAGGAAAATCGGGGCCTGCACCCAAGCGGCGGATAACGGTCGCTTGTCTCGATTCCATCCGCGTGGCGTGGGCGAGAAGCTCCTCGAGGGATGGGTCTCTTAGCGAACTGGGTGCATGGCCTGGCGGACCGCCAAAAATCAGTGTGCCTTCGTCGCGAAGCGATCGAAGGCCGAGCCGGAGAAGCGTCCCGAGCTTTGCGGGCTCGAAATCGGTGGCTCCTCCTTGGGTCTTGCCGAAAAGCGCGCGGTTTGGGAGAAGGCAGAGACAGTCAAATCGCCTCCCGGACGCGTGGAGCGCGCGGAGGGCGCTCGGCCCGCGTTGAGCGATCAATTCGAAGCGATCTCCGACGCCGATTCGCTCAGCCCGGCTCCGGAGGGATGCGGCGAGAAGGGGCTCGGGTTCGATGGCGGTTGCGCCCGATGCGCCCGCTTGGAGCGCGACGAGGGAGCAGAGCGATCCGGCGCCTCCGATCTCAAGAAGTTCGCGACCGCGGCAGACTTCAGCCACCTCGTGCCGAATGAGTCGATACGCGAGGCTGAACCCGCTCACTTCAAAAAGCTCGAGGGGAATTTCGATTCGCGCGCCATTTTCACTGAAGGAAAGCAGCTCGCGCGCCTCACCCCGAAGGAGCGTGAGTCGCGGCCCGAGCTCGCCGCCCTTCGGCGCCGCGCTTGGATGTTGCGCCGCTCTTCGTGGCGGGCTCTCATGCGGCCCTGTGCGCTCTGGCGCGAGAAGTCTTCCCGCGCCGTAGACCGTCCCCTTCGGCAAGGCGCGAGCGATTGCGCCGACGAGATCCGCTTCATATCGAAGAAGGGCGGGGCAGGTGATGCGCATCACGGCGACCTGGCCAAGGCGATCGACGAAAAAACCGGGAAGCTCATCCGCCTCGCCGTGAATCCATCGATATGCTTCCTCGCCGCCCCGAGAGCCAAACCCAAGGGCGAGGTGCTCACGCCGGAGCGTTAGGGCGCGCTCGATTCTTCGGTGGATGGCGCCTCGATCGAGTCGCTCTTCGGGATCGCGGCTCATGATCCGAAGCGGGATCCGCGATCTGGGCGAAAAGAGGCCGCTCCCGAGAAAGTCTCCGTGATGATCGCGGACGATGACCGGATCGCCGAGGCTCGGGGCACCCTCGATTCTTACAATATCCTCTCTTCGAACCCACGGCGAACCCTCAAGGATCGCGTCGCGCACTTCGGGTCGGAGAGTGATCGAGGCCACTTCGAGAGCTTAGCACGGCCCTCAGTGCGTTTGTATTTCGGCCCCGCTTCGCACGGGTTCGAGGCCCAGCTCGCATTTTGCCATTTGCGGTTCGGCTGGAGCGGCTCTAGTTTATGCTGTAAGTGGACGCGATGATGGTGTCCCTCGGGTTCTCTCGCCGTGTTTCCGCCGAGAGCGAATCAGGTCCCCCGCATCACACCTCTTCATACTCTGTCGGAGCGCAAAATGGGCAATATCTCAGCCATGAACCTCATCGTCATCTTGGCGATCCTCTTTCTCCTCTTTGGCGCAAAGAGGCTCCCCGAGCTCGGCGAGAGCGTGGGAAAGGCCGTGCGTAATCTCAAGCGCGGCCTATCGACCGACGACGACATCAACGTGACGGGCGCGGACACGCCGCGCGTTGCCGAGAAAAACGCACCGGCGGAGACGGCGCGAGAGGCCATCGAAGAGGCCGAAGTGGTCGATCGTAAGTCCTGAGGGGTTCCCCCTGATGGCGCGCTCGGAGGCACGCTGTCACCGTGCGTTCGCTTGACCATGCCCCCCTCGAGCGGGTAGACCATAGATGCAGTGCCCCCTATCTTTCCCGAGCGAAAACCGCATGCCCGTATCATCAAGCGCTACGCGAACCGTAAGCTCTACGATACGCGCGAGAGCCGGTACGTGACGCTCAACGACATTGCGCGGCTCGTACGAGAAGGGGAGGAGCTGCGCATCGTCGACAATCGCACCAAAGACGATGTCACGAATCTGACGTTCGCGCAGATCATCTATGAGGAAGAAAAAGCGGGCGATAATGAAGAGGGGACGGCGTTCGTCCTCCGCGAGTTCATCCGCTCGGGGACCGATAAGCTCCTCACTTCCTTTCGTGGCTCGCCCATGGGCCGCCTCGTTCAGCGCGCCGAGCAAGAGAGCATCGAGGCCATCAACTCGCTGAGTGCGGCGACGGAGAAGGCCGAAGCAGTAGGACGGCGCGCGCTCGAGACCATCGCCGCGGCACCACGAGAGGCCGAGGTCGCCGGCAAAAAGGCGCTCGATGCGATCCTCGCCGCGCCGAAGGGGGCCATCGACGAGCTTCAGCGTCTAGCCGATGACGGTGTGCGTGTTGTCCTCGACGCGGCGATCTCTCGCGTCCATCAACTTCAGAACGAAGTTGGCAGTCTTCAGCGCCGAATTGAAGAGCTCGAGGCCAAGCTCAGGGAGCTTCAATCCCGCGAACGGGAATAAAAACGCTCTCCATCCGTTGTTAGGGTATATGCGACCTACCGCCAAGCTTTTCTCCCGGAAGACCAACGCCAAGCGCGAGGCATTCGAGGCCGAGGCGATGCCCCACCTCGAATCGCTCTATCTCGCGGCGAGGCGGCTTACGCGCTCCGAGACCGAGGCGGACGATCTCGTGCAGGACACCATGCTCAAGGCGTATCGATTCTTTGATCGCTTCGAGCCCGGCACGAATATGCGCGCATGGCTGCTCAAGATTCAGACCAACTCCTACATCAACCGTTATCGGCGAAGGCTTCGCGAGCGCGCTTTCCGCGAGGGAGAGGATGCGCGCCCCGTAAGCGAGAGCATGATGAGCCGTGGAGCCATTCGCGCGCTGTCCAACCCGCTCGATGAAGCCCAGCGGAGAATGCTCGCCGCGGCCATTCAAGAGGCGCTCGACAGCCTAAACGAGAGCCAGCGGATGCTCATCGTCCTCGCCGATCTCGAAGAGCTGGCCTACAAAGAGATCGCCGAGATTCTGGGTTGCCCGGTGGGGACGGTCATGTCGCGGCTTCACCGCGCCCGAAAGGCGATGCAGGCCCACCTTATCGATCACGCCATCGACCTCGGCATCGTCGAGCCGGTTCAGGAAAACGAGGTCTCCGCCGCTCATGACGAGGGAGCGGATGCTCCGGTTTCGCTCGAGGCGTATCGCATGGCCCGTGAGGGAGCCCAATGAAATGTGAGCTCATCGATCGGCGCATCGGCGCTTATATCGATGGCGAGCTCGACCCGATGAGCATGCTCGATGTCGAGCGGCATATCGAAGCCTGCGCTCGATGCCAAGAGATGCTCGTCTTCGAGGAGCGGTTCCGTGGGCTCGTCCGAGAGTCGCTCGAGGGCGTTGAGCCTCCGCGCAATCTCAAGGCGCAGATCCTCTCGAGCATCGACTCAAGCGAGCGGAAGGCAGCGCGTGGCTCCCTCGCGGCGCGTGCAGCGCAAGTCTTCGTCGCCGCGGCTTCGCTTACCTTGATCGTCGGGATTGGACTTCAGCAGCGCGCTCTCTCGCCCGAGCCGCTTGCCTTTCACGAAGCCTCTCTGTCGCCGCCTTCACTTGTCCTCGACGAAGTGGTGCGGATCCATTCGAGCGCGCTCCCGGCCGACGTCCGTGCGCAGGCGCCCTCTGAGATCAGCCATTATTTCCGGGATAAAGTCTCCTTCCCCGTCCAGCCCGCTGTCTTTGACGATGGCGAGGTCCGCTTGATGGGCGCGCGGCTCCACCCCGTCGGTTCGCGCACGGCGGCGGTGCTCTATTACGAGGTCGAGGGGAGGCGAGTCACGGTCGTCGTCACCGATCGCGATCTCCCCGATCCGACGGGACGGCTCCGGGAGGGTGAAGTCGCGTATCGTGATGTGGGCGGGTATACGCTTCCAGTCGTGAAGGTGGGGCGACTTACGTACATCTTCACGGGCGATGTGGAACGTGAGACCTTGCTCCGTTTGGCCCGGAGCGCTCGGCTCGCTCGCTGATCCAAGACCTCGAGCGTCCGAGGCGCTGTCGTAGGCCGATCGACGTTGACATCGTGGAGGCCGGAAACATAGGATGGAAGGCCGCGATTCACGCGCTCTCCGATCCATTAAAGGCCCGTATGTCGACTCGCATCCTCTTCTTCGAAACCGACAATGACTTTGCCCAATCCGTCAAGGATCGACTCGCCCTGAGCGGAGCCGAAGTCGAGATTGTCGACGACGCTTCGATTGGGCTCACGTCGGCCGAGGCGCGTCCTCCTTCGCTCATCCTTTTGACGGTCGAGCTTGGGCGGACGAACGGTTTTCTCGTCTGTAAGAAGATCAAGAAGACCGAAGGGCTTCAGGACATCCCCATCGTGATCCTCTCGAGCGCGAGCGATGCAGAAGCGACGTTTGAGCAGCATCGCGGCCTTCGCTATCGGGCCGACCTCTATCTGAAAAAGCCGATCGATGCCGATTCCCTCGTCGCCCAGATCGCGACGCTGATTCCCCTTGAGGCGAAAGCGCGCGGAGAGGACGAGACGCAGCTCTTTTCTCGCGATGAGATCGACGCCGAGATCGACGCGTTTGCCGAGGATGCCTTCGATTCGATCTTTCTCGATGACGATCGCGAGGAACCTCAGGCCGCAGCGGAGCCTCAGGCCGCGGCGAGTGCGACCGAAGCCCTGTCGAGCGAGGCGGAAGATGCCTTCGTCGAGGAGCTCGATATCGACGATGCGCTGATCCTCGAGGAGGAGCCCGTTGAAAGCGCGAGCCGTTCGATCCCGCCGCCCATGCCCTCGGTGCCGCCTCCCGCGCCCCAGACGGAGCCGCCTGCGCCCCTTGCCGATTTGCTCGAGAGCGAGGACGCCGCGCTTCCGGCCGCTTGGGCACAAGAAAAAGAGGATCCATTCGCCGACGCGGAGCCGGGTGTGCAGGAGGCTGAAGCTGTTCAGGCGGATGAACCTGCAGCCGAGCGCAGCGCGCACGAAGAGGCGCTTGAACGGCCGATTGATGAGGCACCGAGCGAAGACGCCGGGCGCGCGGATGCAGGCGAAGTGGGCGAGCTCGCTTCGTCCGATGAGCGAGAGGACGCGCCCGCTACGGCCGCTCAGGAGACCCCGAGCGACAGCGCCGCCGAGGACGCCTTGGAGCTTCGCGCCATGCGCGAGGCGAAAGAGCGCGCCGAGGCTGAGGCCGCCGAGGCGAGGAAGCGTGCCGAATCCGCTGCCGCAGAAGTGGAAAAACTTTCGGCCGAGCTCAGCGAAGCGAAGCGTCAGCTCGTCGATCTCGAAACGATGAAGATGCGGGTCGCCGATCTCGAAAAGGCTGCATCAGGAGCGAGCGCATCGAGCCGCGAGATCCTCGATCTCCGTGAACAGCTCAATAAAAAGGATAAGGAGAGCCTCGACCTTCGCGATCAGATCACGGAACGCGACAAGCAGCTCATTGACCTGCGCGAGCAAAACCTCGCCGCCGCGCGCGAGCGGGCCGATCTCGATGAGAAGATTGTCCACGCCGAGCGCGAGCTCACCTCGTTGCGCGAGCGGCTCAGCCGCCTTGAGAGCGATCGCGAAGCGGCGGCCAAGCGCGACCAGGAATACAAGGCACGCATCGCGAAGCTCGAAGAGAAGAGCCGCGGCCTCGAAGATCAGCTCGATGAGGCCCGGAAGAGGGCCGCAGAGCAAAAGGCCGAGGCCGATAAAGTGCTTGCGGAGGCGCGTGCGGCGCATGAAACCGAGGTCTCAAAGCTCAAGAGCGCACACGAAGAGGCGCTCGCGTCGCTTCGCGCCGAGGGCGAGAAGGCGCTCGAGTCGCTCCGATCGGAACACGAAGCTGAGCTGAGTGCACTCCGCACAGCCCATGAAGAGGCGCTCAGCGCGAAGGCGGCTGCGCACGAGGCGGCGCTCGCGGAAATGAAGGCGGCGGCCCAGAACGAGCGCGAGGCGGCGCTCGAGGCCCTCCGAAACGAAAAGGACGGCGAGCGCGCCTCGCTCGAGGCTGCGCATCAGGCGGCCCTTACCGAAGCCGCTGAAAAACTCGCATCCCGCGAAGAGGAGTTCACTGCGGCCATCAAAGCGGTCGAGAGCGAACGCGATCAGCTCCGTGAAACCTCTGAGAAGGCGATCGCCGAGCGCGACGCGACCATCGAGGTGCTCAGATCGAAGCTCTCGGAGGCCGAATCGAGCCTTGAATCGGCGCGCGCCGAGAACCAAAAGCTTCGCTCTGATCTCGAGACCGAGACTTCGCGTCGCACCAAGGCGGAGCAGAAGATTGCCGACGACGGCGAGCTGCTCGCCCGCGTCCATAAGGCGATGGTCGTCGGACTTGGGCTCCTCGAAGAGCAAAAGCGAAATGGGCTAAGCTCTGACGCCGAATGAGCTCAAGCCTCTTCGGCGCTCAAGCGCGTTCGTCCATCCGCTTGAGCGCTCCTTTGTTCTGAGGCCTCTCCGCGCAACGCCGAGCGCGCGGCATGGACCGCTCGCTGCCTTGACTACGAGGCTCTCGAGTCGAGGCGAACGGTGATCTCCTGCCCAAGGTGCTCGGTTTTTTCGAGCGGCTCTTCGGACGATCGCTCATCGAGGCAGCGCGCTACGAGTACCGCGAGCCACTCCCTTGTCTTGGGGCGAAGGCGGGGGAGGGACTCGAGCTCGTCGATGACAGCGCGCGCATTCGGCGGTCGATCGTCGGGATCCCTCGCAAGAAGCGCGTCGATAAGCTGACGGAGGACGTCGGGCACGTCGCTTCGCTCGATGGTTTCGCTCGGCCTTGAACGCACGGCCCCTTCGCCCCCTTGAGGCTGGATGAGGGGAGGGCGCCGAAGCGTGATGAGTTCATAAGCGACGACGCCGAGCGCGTAGAGATCGGAGCGCTCATCGTCACCCGCTCCGCTTCGGACCTCAGGCGCAAGATAAGGGAGTTTTCCCCGGACGAGGTGTTCCTCCCTTCGCGTGCAATCAAGCGGTCGCGCGATCCCAAAATCGGCGATTTTTAGCTCGCCATGAGGAT
This sequence comes from Sandaracinaceae bacterium, assembly GCA_012514415.1. Taxonomy (GTDB): domain Bacteria; phylum Myxococcota_A; class Polyangia; order Polyangiales; family Houyiibacteriaceae; genus JAAYBZ01. Next base: position 6,992 of record JAAZAH010000275.1, on the reverse strand, counting down.
CCACTAGGAGGTTTGACGGTGTGATGTCGCGGTGGACGAGCCCGCGGCTTAGCGTGGCACTCCGCCTTCGATGCGCGTGATCGAGTGCGAGGGTCGCTTGTCGCAGCCAGTGCACGACGGCGTCGATCGGCAGGGCTCCGCCGCGCTTCTTCCGTTCATCGATGAGCTCGCGAAGGTTCACACCGTCGACGAGCTCAAAAACGATTCCGGGGCCTTCTTCATCCTCAAATTGAGCGAGCGTCCGCACGACATTCGGGTGAAGGAGCTCGCTCGATAGACGCCCTTCCTCGTGAAAAAGGCGCCGGATCTCCGGGTCGTTTCGGTATGCGGGCAAAATCCGCTTGAGGCAGACACGCTCGCGCACTCCCGAAGGAAGCTCATGCACACATTCGAAGGTTTCGGCCATTCCCCCGCGGCCAATCCTTCGGATTTTACGATATCGTCCCCCACTGCTCATGGCGGAGCGTTCTTAGCACACTGTAACGAAGCCTCAATCTTTGCGCGGCGGACGCCCCTAAGGGTGGACTCCCGCCCAGGGTGGACGCCCGCCCGGAAAGGAGCGCCTCAGAGCTGGCGATAGATGCCGACGACGGTACCGAGGATTGACGTCGACCGAAAATCGCTCTTCGGAATCAAAATCGGCGCCATCGAGGAATTCGCCGGCTGAAGGCGAATGTGATCGCGCTCTGGATAGAAATACTTACACGTGGCCTCGTCTCCGACGAGTGCGATCACGATGGCGCCCCGCTCGGCCGTCGCCTGCTTTCGGACAAAAACGAAATCCCCATCGTGGATGCCCGCTTCGATCATCGAGTCGCCCACGATGCGGAGGCCGAAAACATCCTTGGTATCGCGTCGTCCAAGGAGCATGCGGTCGACGTAGACGCGGTCTTCGGGCGTCTCGATGGCTTCGGCGAGCGCACCCGCCGCGACCCGCCCGACCACCGGGATGGCGACGAGATCGAGCGATTCAAGCGTGGCTGCGCCGTTGGGCTTGTCCTGCGCCGAACCCCCATCGCGACGCACCAGGCGCAGGGTGCGGGATTTCATATCCTCCCGCGTGAGGTATCCCTTTCGCTCGAGCGCGCGGATGTGATCGTTGACGCCGTTGGTGGAGCGGATACCGAGGTGATTACCGATCTCACGAAGCGTGGGCGGATAGCCCCGATCCTCGATCGATGCCGAGATGAAATCGAGTACGGCCCGCTGGCGATCGGTTAGTTTTTGCATGCTTGACTCCTCGAGGCTGGACAAGTGAACACTGAAACAGTGAGCAGCGGAAGGCAAACTATCTGAATCGTGAAGCGCTGTCAAAAAAATCACCGATCAAATGTTCCCCTCTTGGCGATGCGGCCATTTGCTAGGCTGGATTGACGAGAGGAATGCGGCGTGACGGTCCCCCAATCTGCGCGCCGATGCGATGGCTCGAAGACGCCGTTTTTGGAGCGCGTGGAGGCTTTTGATATACGCGCGACGAATTTTGGCTCATAGTTGGAGACGGAGGTCCCGTGAAAAAAATCGAAGCGATCATCAAGCCCTTTAAACTCGATGAAGTAAAAGCGGCGTTGGCCGAGATCGGCGTCAAGGGAATGACGCTCTCTGAAGTCAAAGGCTTTGGGCGCACGGGTGGAAAGCGCGAGGTCTATCGAGGATCCGCCTACGTCGTCGATTTCGTGCCGAAGGTGAAGCTCGAGATCGTCGTCCCGGATGAGCTGACGGGCGATGTGATTGACGCCATCATGAAGGCCGCACAAACGGGACGCATCGGCGATGGCAAGATCTTTGTCTTGCCGATTGAAGAGGCGATCCGTATCCGCACCGGGGAGCGAGGCGAAGAGGCGGTCTGAGAGCGCGCTCCGCATCTCTCCCTCCTTTCGTCCGATGATTTCTGATTGAATTTTCGAACGATTCGGGCGATCCTCAACCTCCCTCTCCGATTGGGCGGGATGCCGATTCGCTCCATGTTTGACCGCATGGAGCGGTCTCAGTTAGCCTTGTCGGGCAGTTGGGTTCCCTGAGGGGCTGATTCCGCCTCGAAGGTTCAGGAACTTTCTCGACAATGGTTGAATTTTCTAAGCGAATCTCAGCGCTCGGCCTCCGCCTGTTGCCTCGAAAGACATTGAGCCGCGGGCTTGGCAGCCTCACGCGTATGAGGCGGATCGAGCCCGGCGTTTCGCGTGCAATCGAGCTTTTCGCCGCTGCCTATCAGGTAGATATGGACGAGGCGGTGATCCCCGACGGCGGGTTCAAGACATTCAACGAGTTCTTTACGCGCGAGCTTCGACCGGGCGCGCGGCATATCGATCCCGATCCAAGCGTGCTCATCTCGCCCGCCGATGGTGAAGTCGCCGAGATGGGAAGGGTCGAGGCCGATCGGACGCTCACCATCAAGGGAAAGCCCTATACCGTGGATGAGCTGCTCGGCGGCGATCCGCTTTCGTCGCGTTTTGCCTCGGGGAGCCACGCCACCATCTACCTCTCGCCTCGCGACTACCACCGCGTTCATGCACCCGTAAGCGGGAAGGTGGTCTCGATCGAATATCTCGGCGGCACGCTCTATCCGGTCAATTCGATCGGCACGGAGTACATCCCGAAGCTCTTTGCGAAAAATGAGCGCGTCGCCGTCATCCAAGAGTCCGAGACACATGGGCTTGTGGCGACTGTCTTGGTGGGGGCCATCGGCGTGGGCCGGATGAGTCTCTCCTTCGACGATCTCATCACCAATAGCGGCGCCGAAAAGGTTCGGAAAGATCTCCGGGATGCATCGGTCTACCTCGAAAAAGGCGATGAGCTGGGACGATTCAACCTTGGCTCGACCGTCATCCTCTTTGTCGAGGGCAAGATTCCGCTCGATTTTCATGCGGTGCTCGGCGAACCTATCCGTATGGGCGAGCGCTTGGCCACGAGGAGCGGAAGTTGAGCAGCGCGCAGGATGAACTGGATAAGGAACGCGCGGGGGCGTCGACGCTGATGAGCGAAGTCTCGGATGAGGCTGAGCGCGAGGCAGAGGCTCTCGCGAACCCCTTCGCGTCGGCCGAAACGGGGAAGGCGAGAAGGTCCTCCGTGCCTCCTCCGCCGCCAGCGACGGCGATTGGGACGCCGCAGCCAAAGGCTTCCGTGCCGCCGACCGGAGCCCCGGATTCAGCGACCGCGCCATCAAGAGGGCCTTCGAGGAGCGCTCCATCCGCTCAAATCACCTCCGAACCCGGCGTCGCGCCGTCCGATGAAACGAAGCGCGGCGGCGAAAGGGAGGCGGCTCCACCATCTCGCGCAGCTTCGCCCCAGCCGGAGCGAGTGGTGGCAGGCGGCTCGTCGTCGGATGAATCCGATGACGCTGAAGAGCTCGATGAAATCGATGAGCTCGAGGTCGACGAGCTCGAGGTCGATGAGATTCGCACTTCGCTGCCGCCCGAGCTGCCTCCGATGGCTCCGCCCTCTGCGCCGCCGAAATCCGGCGCTCCGGCGCGCCCCCAAGCGCCTCCACCCAGCCTCCCCGAGTCGCGCAAACTGCCTTGGTTCGAGGAGTTCTTTTCGGACGATTATCTTCGGACCGTCTTGCCTCCTACGCCGCGCGAGATCGCCGTCGAATGCGATTTCATCGCCGCGACACTCGGGCTTGAGCCGGGGACGACCCTCCTCGACATCGGCTGCGGCCTTGGGCTCCATGCCATCGATCTGACCGAGCGCGGCGTTCTCGTCGTCGGTCTCGACCTCAGCCTCCCGATGCTTTCGCGGGCAGCAGATGAAGCACAAGAGCGGGGATTGCGCATCAATTTCCTTCACGCCGACATGCGCGACATGACCTTTGAGGGCGCCTTCGACACGGCGCTATCGTGGGGGACGTCCTTCGGGTATTTTGACGACGAAACGAACTTTAAAGTCCTCCTCCGGATGCGAGATGCGCTCCGCCCCGGAGGAAAGCTCCTCCTTGACGTGGTCAACCGCGATTTCGTGACTCGCTCGCAGCCAAACTCGGTCTGGTTCGAGGGCGATGGCTGCGTCTGCATGGAGGAGTCAAAGGTCAATCACATCAACTCGAGACTCGAGGTCAAGCGCACCGTCATGCTCGACGACGGGAGCCAGCGAGAGGCGAGTTATAGCCTTCGGATCTACGCGCTCCATGAGCTTGGTCAGATGCTCTCAAAGGCAGGCTTTCGGGTGCTCTCCGTCTCAGGAATGCGCGCGACACCCGGGGTCTTCTTTGGCGCGGATTCGCCTCGGATGATCATCCTGGCCGAGCGAAAAGAAGGCTGAATCGACGCGTGGAAAGCGATGGGCCGCGCGGACGAGTCCGCGCACGGCGGTCCATCGAGAGGGGCCTCAGCGGAGCAGGGCCTCGGCGCGGAGCGCTTGGATCTGACGCTTACAGCGCTCGGCTCGAATGATCCCAATGAGATCCGCGGCTGCGCGATCCAGCGCGTCGTTGACGATCACATAGTCGAAGAAGGCGTATTGCTCGATCTCGGCACGCGCCTTTTGAAGGCGTCTCCGGATGGTTTCTTCATCATCGCTCCCCCGTCCTCGAAGCCGGCGCTCGAGTTCGATGAGATCGGGCGGAAGGATGAAGACGGTCGTTGCGTGAGGAAGCTTCGCTCTGATTTGGCGCGCCCCTTGATAGTCGATGTCGAAGATAAGGCCGCGCTTTCCCTCCGCGCGCGCGCGTTCGAGCTCGTTCACTGACGTCCCGTAGAAGTTGCCGTGCACGCTCGCGTATTCAGCGAAGGCGCCTTCATCGCGGAGCCTTTCAAACTCGGCGACGTCAACGAAGTGGTAGTCGACCCCATCGCGCTCACTGCCGCGTGGGGCGCGCGTCGTATGCGAGATGCTGAAGGTGAGATCGGGAAATGCATCGAGGGCGCGCCGCGTGAGCGTCGTCTTTCCAGCACCCGAGGGCGAGCTGATGATGATGAGCTGGAGATCGCTGAGTTCCACTCTCTTTGCCTCTATACGATGTTCTGAACCTGCTCGCGGAGCTGCTCGAGCGTCGCCTTCATTTCAACGACCTTGCGCGAAATCTGGAGGTCGGAGGATTTCGATCCAATGGTGTTGATCTCGCGGCCCATCTCTTGGATGAGAAAGTCGAGTCTTCTTCCGACCGGCTCGGTGCTGCCTAAGAGCTCGGAAAACTGATCGAGATGCGCCTCGAGGCGGGCGATCTCTTCTCGGATATCGGTGCGATCGGCGAGATAGGCGATCTCATTTTCGAGTCGATCCGGATCGAGGCGCTCGTCCTTACCGTCAAGGAGCTCGCAGACGCGTTCGCGCAGGCGCGCTTGGGACTCGAGGACCGCCTTGGGGCTTCGTGCTTTGACCGCGCTGAGCTCATCTCCGAGGTGCTCGAGGAGCCGGTGAAGCTCACTCTCGAGTCCCTCGCCTTCGAAGCGGCGCATCTCAAGGAGCTGACGAAGCGCCGCTTCGAGCGCTTCAGTTGCGGCTCGCTCGATGCTTTCCGCATCGCGCGTCGGCTCAGGCGCGAGCGTGCTGAGAAGGGGAATCGCCGCCCAAGGAAAGGGACCGCCGGGATCGAGTTCGTCGCGAAGGGCGATCAGCGGCGCCACCTTTTCGCGGAGAGCGTCTTCAGGACTCTTGGTGCCCTCTGTCCGGAGCTCGAGGCTCCCTGAGACGCGCCCTCGACGGAGCGCGCTTCGAATCGGCTCCTCGAAGAATGAGGGAGGCAGGGCGAGCTGCCGGTCGAGGTGGAGCCGGATCTCGATGTGGCGGTGGTTGACGCTTCTAAGCTCGGCAACGAGCTGGGAATCGCCGAGCGTCGACTCACCGCGCCCGAAGCCGGTCATGCTCCGAATCGCACACATCGATTAGCTCAGCCGCCGCTTTCGCTTCATCTCGGCCAGGACGCGCTCGTACTCGACCTCAAAGGCGCTCGTCCCCTCCGCGAGATTCTTGATGCGCGAGCGGACCTCACGGTCGAGCTCACTTTCGACGTCCATATGCGTGCGGAGGATCTTCGTGATCTTGGTCCGCAGCGTGACGTCGTCCGCATAGATTTCCTCGATGTTCACGCTGTGAAAGAGCATATTGAGGAGCTGCTCGAGAATATAGGGGAGCGTCTCGTCGGGTGGGGGGAAGCTGCGCTCTTTGGCGATCTGTTGGCGAACCCGATGCGTCATCGAGTAGCCGAGCCCCTCGCGCGCGACGCGATCTTTGGCCTCTTCGTGAATCGCGCGATCTTGCCGGATGAATTCCTTGAGGACGGCCTCGAGATCGAGTTTGGCTTCCTCGCGGTCGATCACCTCGACGTCGCCGGACGGGATGAGGGCTTCGAGGATATCGTCGACGATGGGTGTGATTTTTCCGGGATAGAGTCGCATGGGCGTTCTCCGTCGAGCCGAGCGCAGGCCCTCTTCGAAGTTTAATCGCAAGTGCAAACGCAAGTGCAACCGAAGGTGGGTCGCGAAGCTCCACCTCAGCTTCCACCCAGGCAGGCGTCCTCCGAAGGTCGTGTGGGAGCGTGTGGACGCTCTTTGGGCGATTCAGTAAGGACGCTCGGGCTTATGGCCGAGGCCAAATTGAGAAAGTGAGTACGGCGAATACTAGCAGCGAGCGCGCCCGATCGCATCGTTAAACGTGGACTCTTTTGATTTTCTCAAAGTATTCTGCGATTTTTTGTCATTGCTCCCCGCTAAGATACGAAGTCAACGAGATAACGCTAGGTGTGTAAAAATTTATAGGAAACTCAATTGCGTCGTGGTATACGCCCGTCTATTGTAACGCACATCGAGATTCGCAGCAGGGGTACGAAATTGAACGCAAGTCAACAGGTAGCGAGGAGCTCATTTGACCGGAACTCTCCGATTGTGCGCGCCCTTCGCCGAACGGAGATCTTCATTGGACTCGAGTCGCCCGAGATTCTTGAAGAGGTTGCCGGAGCGGCGATGTGGTTTCAGGCCGCACGGCGGCGTGAAGTATTGCCCGATCGGGACGATCTCGTCGTCGTTGTGGCGTCGGGCTCCGCGCGCGTCTTTACGCGTGTG